>VBKX01000411.1 GCA_005879435.1 Deltaproteobacteria bacterium | reverse complement strand
GCGCAACACGATCATCAAAGACATTGGCTCGCCGTCGCTGATCGGCGTGAATTTCAACCTGAAAGGCAATCCGATCCTGGCCAAGCAGGAGGTGCGGGTTGCCATCGCGCATGCGATTGACAAAAAGTTCGTTGTCGAAAAAGGCCTGCGGGGCGTCGGCAAAGTCATCGACAGCGTCATCCCGCCCGACATAGCGTGGGCCTATAACCCCAACGTGCCGAAGTATCCCTTCGATCTGAAAAAGGCCAACACCATGCTCGATGAAGCGGGCTATCCGAAGGGCGCAGTCGGCACGCGCTTCTCGCTCAAGCTCAGCTTCGAAGCAGGCAACGATAACGCGGAGCGACCGGTGCAGATTTTACGCGAGCAGCTAAAATCCGCCGGTATCGATATCCGGCTCGAACGCCTCGAGCGCTCGGTGATGCTCGAGAAAATTTTTCAGAAATATGACTTCGATCTTTGGTTCGGTCCGCTCACGACTCGCGGCCATCCCGCTATCGGCACCGCGCGTTTGTATGCGACCTCGTCCATCACCGGCCAACCATTCACCAACTTTACCCGTTACAGCAACGCCAAGGTCGATCAGCTCTTCGATCAGGCGGTGGCAGCGACCAAGAAAGCGGACATGGTAAAAGCCTACTATGAAGTTCAAGATATTTTAATGCGGGATTTGCCGACCATTCCGGTGGCCGACCGGCTGCAACTGAACATCATCAAGGATCAATTTCGCGGCGCGCTGACCAGCACGGAAACTTACGAACGCATGGACGAAATCTGGTGGGTCAAAGGCACGGCACTCAAAGAAGGCGAGTTTGAACGGGATTGAACTGGCCGGCTGTGAGCCAACAGGTTGGTGAAAAAAATTCGGAATGCTCCGACGCGCCAGACTGTGTGAAAACAGCGTTCATGGTTCGACTCATCACGAACGCTGTGGTCTCATTAAAAATTGAGTACGTATCCGTTCGCCCTGAGCAGCGTCGAAGGCTCCGAGAGAGTTTTCACCCAGTCTGGCGCTCAGCATGAACGTAAAAACGCCAAGGATTTCAAAATGTCCCCGTTTGTTCCACCGAAAAACTCAGGACAAGCTCTGAGCTTCGTCGCAGGACTCCCAGAGGGTTTTTCAGCGCCCTGATAACAGCGCGTAGCGAAGCCCTATGGCCATTCTCAACTTCGTGCTGCGCCGCTTGTTCCACGCCTTGCCGCTGCTGATCTGCGTCATTGTTTTCAACTTCTTCTTGATTCACCTCGCGCCTGGCGATCCGATCCAGGCATTGGTCGGTGAATTTCCCGCGCCGGAAGCCTACATCGCCGAGATGCGCAAAGTCTTCGGCCTCGACCAGCCGATTTACATTCAGCTGCTGCTCTACATCAAAAATATTCTCGCCGGTGATTTAGGTTTTTCCTTTTACTACCGTCAGCCGGTGCTGAGCGTAATCCTCGACCGCGTCCCGGCGACTCTACAATTGATGGTGCCCGCACTGCTCTTTTCTGCCACGATCGGCATTCTTCTGGGCGTGCTGTCCGCGCGCAAACCCTATTCGCTGGCTGATAATACGATCAGCGTCTTTTCGCTGTTTGGCTACTGCGTGCCCGCCTTCTGGCTCGGGCAAATGCTCATGGCGGCCTTCGCCATCGAACTCGGCTGGTTGCCGTCTCAAGGGATGAAGACCGTCGGTGCCGATCTCGAGGGTGCTTCTCTCATCGTCGACCGCGCCGCTCATCTCGTGCTGCCGTTCGCCGCGTTAGCCATTCGCCACCTGGCCGTCAACGCGCGCATGATGCGCAGCAGCATGTTGGAAGTCGCCTATGAAGATTTCGTTACCGTAGCGCGAGCCAAAGGGTTGAATGAAAAAGCCGTAATCGCGCGCCATATGGTGCCCAATGCCTTGATGCCGGTGGTTACGATCATTGGCGTCGACGTCGGCTTTCTTTTTACCGGCTCCGTGCTGGTGGAAACTGTTTTCGGCTGGCCCGGCATCGGCCGGCTCATGTATGAGTCGATCGTCAAACGCGATTATCCCGTGCTGATGGGTAACTTTCTCATTACCACCGCCCTAGTCGTCGTGGTCAACCTGATCGTCGACCTGATCTACGTCTGGCTCGAATGTCTTGGCGTCAACTCTGCCGGCAGTTTCGCAAAACTCGCGCGGCGGAAATCAGCCTTTATCTGATCGTGGTGTTCATCGTCACCGCAGTGCTCGCCGAAGCGTTTTCGCCTTACGATCCGTTCACCCTGGGCGATGACACCCTGCTCGGGCCGTCTGCCGGACACTGGATGGGCACCGACGATCTCGGCCGCGACACGTTGAGCCGGGTGATTTACGGCGCCAGGGTGCCGCTGCTTGTCGGGTTCTTGGCAACGGCAACTTCGATGCTGCTGGGTATTCTGATCGGGTCGTTTTCGGGTTACTTCGGCGGCCGCACCGATGTCATTTTAATGCGCGCTACGGAGTACGTATTGGTCGTGCCGCGTTTTTTCCTGGCCCTTTTGGTGGTCGCCATGCTCGGCACCGGCGTCATGAAGATAGTTTTGGTGATCGGCCTGCTCGGTTGGCCCGAGGTCGCCCGCGTGGTGCGTGGTCGCGTCTATATTAGTCGCGCGGGCGATTCTCTTGGAAGCCGGACTGAGCTTTCTGGGTTTGGGCGATTCCAATCTGATCAGCTGGGGATCACTTCTGAGCGAGGCTCAGGAACGCATCGGCGCATCCGTTTGGCTGGCGGTTTTTCCCGGCACGGCGCTGTCGTTGCTCGTACTCTGCGTCAATCTTTTCGGCGACGGTATTAACGACGTGCTCAACCCCAAGCTGGGGAAAAGGTAACAGCCGCCAACGCTATGATGAAATGAGCTGCCGCGCAGCAAAGCTACGCAGGCATCGAGCGACCTTTAGGATAATCTCCCAAAACCGTCACCCCCGAATGCTTTTATCGGGGGTCCAGATCCGGACTCGCCTGTGGTAAGCCCCGCCGAACCACCGCCTAAAGCATGCGGAAATGCCGGACTTCGGATGGGCGATTTATTTGACGCGGCAAGTTGCGGAGAAGGAAACCCTCGGAGATTCAATCGAATAGAATCACGCCTCGGCCATCCTGATACTTTACATCCGTGCCGAGCCGCCGTGACAACTGGGCTACTTTGTCGATGATCTCGTGGCCCAATTTTTCCTCTGCCAAAAGTGGCCGGCCGCGTTGCCAACGCGGCTTGCCGAAGCCGAGATCCAAAGGATAGAGATCGACGCGCGCAAGCTTCTTGTCTTTGAATTCACACTTGGCGACGACCTGCTTCCAATAGTTGGGATCGGCCGGATGGCCGACTCGATCGTTCTGGTAGCGCACATCGGCGAAGTCCGCCGGACCGGCGTCGCTGCCTAAACCATAGCGGGTATAAGCTTCTTCGGCGAGATATTGCGGTGTTTCCAACTCGAAAATCGTCGTCCCCAAACTGTAAAAAATCGGCCGCTCGCGATAAATCTCGATGCCGAACGGCTCCTGCGGACCATGCGCAACAAAGACATCCGCGCCTGCGTCAATGCACCGATGCGCGAAGTCCACGGCAAAATCGGCCATCTCGTCGATCTCGCTCCGATGCGCCGCGGTCAATAACTTCTCGCCGCCGACCTCGTGACAGTGAAGACTCACCACGACCCAATCCGACATGCGCCGCGCTTCTTTGATCTGCTGCAGGTTTTCTTCGACGTCCCGTTTGTTCGCGCTGGTGCGGACGCCAAAGACCTCGCCTTTTTCGAAACGCATGGCGCCGAAGCCATATTCGCCGGCGGCATGGGCGCCGATCCGCGAGCGCGCATCGCCGAGATTCTCGCGCCGCTGGCGCGCCGCGTCGAAGCCCAACGCCGCACCCAAACGGCGCAGCTCTTGAAGGCCGCGCTCATCGACGACATAGCTCAAGCTGTGACGCAAAGGGTTGACGCCCGCGCGTCCCGCGGTGTCGGATCGCTGCGCGCCGGCAACAGAATGGCCGGGCATGGTAGCGGTAGCGGCAATTAAGCCAATCCGGCCATGCTTTGTATCCAGGTAAGCCGGCGCGCGCGCCTCCCGTAAGTGGCGCCCGCTGCCGGCGTGCATGATGCCGGCCGCGTCCAGATAGCGGCAAGTGGCGAGAATGCCTTCTTCGCCATAGTCGTAGGCGTGGTTGTTGGCGGTGGAGACAAAATTCACGCCGAGCCATTTCAAATCGTCGAGCAGATGCGGCTCGGTCGTCATGTAAGTGCCGCCGCTGATGTTCTGGTGCCCTTCGAGGTAGTGATGCACGCAGGTTTCGAGGTTGGCGAAGGTGGCGTCTGCGCCGCTACAGATCGTTCTCAGTTGCAAGTAGCGAGCTTCGTCAAAGACCGCCAAGCGGCGCGTCGGCATCACGTCGCCCAGGAGCATCAAAGAAAATTCGCCGCGTTCGGCATCATAAAGCATATTGAACCTCTATCAGGGAATTGTTTAACCCCTCATCGCAGATGGCTAAAGCATGAAGATAACAACGGTGTCGGCATCAGCGCAAACGTACGATGCCGGCGTCGCGGTAAATCTTGCATCGATCGACTAACGCCTTGTTTGTAGAATTCTTATTCCAGCTGCCTGCAGTTTACGCATCTCCGGCAAAACTCACACGATGTCATCTTCCTTAGAATAGTCGGTGGTCAGCCATCGTTCCGGACGCATGCGGATGAGGACGTTGTCGCTATGCGTGGGCAAGTTTCGCGTCTCCTCTACATAGCGGTCGCCCAACTCTTTTCCGAGATAACGGCGGGCGAGGGGGGCGCAGATCGCGCTCGATATCCGTCCGCTTCGGTAGAAACGATGGCGCCCTCCACGCTGACGTACTTGTACGGCGGACTTTCCGTTTGCACGCATAGACTAAATCTGCCGGCCCGCGCGAGCAGTC
>VBKX01000413.1 GCA_005879435.1 Deltaproteobacteria bacterium | reverse complement strand
TCCGTGGATCGCCCGGCCGATGGAAGAGATCGTTGGCAAAAAAGGCGTGTTGGTTTATTCGTCGCCGCGCGGGATTATTTACAATTCGAATCTGATAGCGGCCGACAAAGCGCCGAAGAGTTACGAGGATTTGATCGATCCACGGTTGAGCCAGACGTGGGCGGGAAAGATCGCGGTGCCGCCCTATCCCAACTGGCTGGTCGAGTTGTCGCTGATCTGGGGTGAAGAAAAGCTCAAAGATTTTACCCGCAAGCTCGTCGCGCTCAACGGCGGCTGGCTGCGCTACGGCGAGGAGGAGCGGGTGATCAGCGGCGAATTTCCGATCATGGCGAACATCGGCGACGCGCTGGCGACCATGTGGAAGTGGCAAGCGAAAAGCGCGCCGCTGGTCGCGGTGCTCGGTTCGACTCCCGGCGATGCGTCTTACTTTCATCTCGGCGTGCCGAAGAACTCCGGTCACCCCAATCTAGCCAAGCTCTTCGTCGCTTTCATGATCTCCAAAGAAGGTCAGGCGCTCGTCGAGAAACATGAGCTGCGCTCGTCCCATCTGGTCGAAAGCTCGCGCATGGCGAAGTATCTGCGCGACCAGAAGATTAAGTTGCAGGAGCCCAAAGATTTATTCAACTTTTATCTCAAAGGCGGCGGCGCCAAGTTGAATGAAGAACTGGTGAAGATGCTGAAGCAGTAAGGTTGAAGAGTTCAAATCGTTCAAACCGTTCAAGTCGTTCAAATCGTAAGGAGTAGGGTCCGGTTGCTCTGCAAAAATCTTTCGCCACGAAGCGCGGAAAGATCACAAAGGAATAAACTTCCAACCTTTGCTCACATACGGTCAACCCCCGTAATTGCCCGTGCCCTTTTGCGAACTTTGCGTTCTTTGCGGTTAGTTGATCTTTCCTTTTCTCTCCGCTAAGCGAAGGTGATGTCTTTCGTTGCGCGATTTCGCCAAGGAATGAAAGCGGCGATTCCGATTTGGATCGCCTTCGTGCCGTCTTCGATAGCTTGGGGCATCGCGGCGCAGCGTCACGGTCTCTCGCTCGACGAAATCGTTCTTATGTCCGCTTGGGTTTATTCCGGGCCGGCGCAATTCGCCGTCCTCGGGCCGCTCGCCGAGAACAAATCCGCTCTGCAAGTTCTCGTCGCGGGTTTTCTGATGAACTCGCTGGCGCCATTTTTCCGCGCCGTGAAGCGATTGCCATTGCTGATCTCCTGTCACGTCGTCAGCGCCAGCAGCTTCATTGTGCCGTATCTACAATTTCAAAGAGAACGCGACGGAGCCGCCGGAAATTCGACGGCAGCGCAATCCTGCGACGGCTACGGCAATCTCGCTTTCTTTCTCGGCGTCGGCGTGACCAGCTTTATCGTTTGGGTGGCGGGAAGCGGCGCGGGATTCGGCCTGGCGCTAAGTTTTCCAGCGGACTTTGATGAAGCACTGAGATTTATTTTACCCGGCTATTTCGCCGGATTGCTCGTCGTCGAGATGAAGGGCTGGGCGATGCCATTGATTTGCGTCGGCAGCTTGATCGCGGCGCTGCCTGGCGCGCTCGCCAGTCCTGGGTGGGGTTGGCTCGTCATGGCGATTGTCGTTGCAACTCTAGGTTGGGGAGTCGAACAGTGGAAATTACGCGCAGCCAAATCATTTTGATCATGGGGCTCATGGCTTTTGCCATGCGCGCCTTGCCGCAACTGTTTTTTGCCGGACAAAAATTCCCCGAAGCTTGGGATCGCTGGTTGCGCTATGTTTCCTATGGTTTGATCTGCAGCATTATCTCGGTCACGCTGTTCATGTCCGGCGCCCATCTGGAAACCGCCGCCGCGCCGCGGCGGGCGCTGGCTTTGACCGTCGCGATCGTTATCGCGCACAGGACGAAAAGCGCGGTGACAGGCATGATCGTCGGCGCGTTGCTGGTACTGGTTCTTTCGTGGCTCCAATGAAAATTGCCCCAGCCGTGACCATCCCGCGAGCCGCAAGAAATCAGACGCTCACGAAGAATTCGGCGGCGATTTATTGACAGAAGTGGTAGTGCAGTGTTAGCTAGGCTCGCTGCCAGGTATCATAAGCAGCCGAAAATTCACTCCGAAAAAGCATTGAGGGCCTAGGCAAAATTATCGAGCGAGGAGCTGTTATGAGCTTGATCGATTGCCATGCGCATTGTCTGCCGCCGACGATATTGGACGCGCTCCGCGAATTCGCCGCCGGAAGTTACCTCGGGCGGACTCTCTACGCGGACGAGGGCTTTAGCTCGCTGGAGAAGCACCTGGCGTTGATGGATCGCTTCGACGTCGAAAAAGAGGTGATCAACTACGGCAATTTGCTCGTACCGGCAGCGCGGGCGCGCAAACTGCCGATGGACCAAGTCGTAAAGATGGTCAATGACTACATCGCCGAAGCCTCACGCATCGCGCCCGGCCGTTTCATACCGGCGGCGGCGGTGGATCCGTTGGGCGGCGAAGCCGCGATGGACGAGCTCGATCGCGCGGTGGAGAAGCTCGGGCTCTTTGGCATTTCCCTTTCGACCAATCTCGACGGGCGTGCGCTCGACGATCCGGTTTACGAACCGATTTTCGAGCGGGCGAAGTCTTGGAATATGCCGCTCTGGGTTCACCCTGGCCAGGTGCCGCAGGCCTGGCAACAAGCGCTCGGCCTCAACAATCGTTATCTCAACAGCGGTGTGGGTTTTCTGCTCGAAGACATGCTCTGTCTGATAAAAATGATCACAGCGAATGTTTTTGACCGCTGGTGGGGAGTTAAATTCGTCTTTTGCCAGCTCGGCGGCTTCTTGCCGTTTACGATGGGCCGATTCGATCAGCAGTTTTTTTTCGAACGCCGCGTCTACGAGCAAGAAAAGCGGCCGATGCCCGAATATCTAGAAAGGCGCGTCGTCGAATACTGCCAAGCCTTTTACGTCGACACGCACACCGCGGA
>VBKX01000410.1 GCA_005879435.1 Deltaproteobacteria bacterium | reverse complement strand
ACATGCACAACGCATTCAACATCGGGGCGCGTTTTATAGAGCCAGGTGTGAATGAAAACTTCCTGCGGCACATCCAGGCCGTCGTCGCCCGCCAGTTTCTTGCCGTTGAAATCGACGGTGATGATATCGCGCGCGCTCACGAAACGCAGACCCGATTCCTCCGGCCCGCGCGCCTTGATCAGAACTTTGTCCTCGCCCGGCACGCGCGCGCTGACGTGGCCGCTGGGCTCTTTAGTGAGGTTAAGTTTGCCGAGGACACGGCAAGACTGGGCAACCAACTCGCGCAACTTTGTTAGATCAGCCATAAAAATTATTCTCCGCTATTCTTGAATTTGATCGTCTCCGAAGCGACTGGATCATAGCCTCGGTCAAATGCCAAGGCAAGCTAAGAGTTGGATCGGGCGCGCGGGAAACCGGGCGGATAATCGCAGTTGAACTCGGCGTTCGTTGAGAAAACCCAAGCAGCAGACTCTGGACTCGAAGCAAAACAACCGAGCCCCTCGGAGAGGGATCGAGGAGCTCGGTTGGAGCTTACTGATTGACGGCGCGCGGCGCGCGATCGTCGCCGATTTGTGCGATGGATTCCAGCAAATGGGTGTCGATAAATGGATTGTTCGCCGCATCGCGCACGATGCCCATGGGATCTTGACCCTGCTGCACCTTTTTCAATTCACGGAACATCACTTCGCGTAGCAGGATGACGCCACGATCCGAGCTGGTCAGCCTCTCGTTCGTGCGGTCCGCGATCGGCCCCTGGGTTTCCCAGGCCATATGATCTTGGGCCTGCACCATGTCCATGCGGAACTTCGTGTAGGGATGGAGCGCATCGGGAGGATTCTTGTAAGGCTTGATGTATTCCACCGGCGGTTCGTCGTTCTCGACGATCTCGCCGTTTTGAGATGGGAAAAAGCGCACGAAGTAAACCTTTGTGTGTGTATCGTCCATCGGCACGCGAATTTGGCCGACGTTTCCCTGACGCAATATATTCGGGAAGATCACTGGATGCTCGTCGATCATACCGTTTTTGTACGTCCGGCGTTTCATGAGTCCATAAGAGACCTCGTAAAAGTCGAATTCTTGAACGTCACGATTGGCGGTGTCTTGATGGAGAATCTGCAGATGCGCCGGGTCCATGGAATTCTCCATCGCTTGAAACCAATTGCAGTCGAGTTGCGGTTGAATGAAGATTTTCCGGTGACCATCCTTACGAAACCAAACATCGAAGTTTGGGATCAGCGGCAGCGGCTGTGGGCCCAGGTAGGCCCAGTAAAGACCGACTAATTTTTGCACCGGATAGGATTTTTGTTTTACGGTCAGATGAAACTTGCTTTCCGCGGGTTCAGCGGGCGTCTCCAGACAGTTTCCCTTGGTGTCATATAGCCAGCCATGATACGGGCAAGCGATGCCTCGTTCCTCGACTCGTCCATAACAAAGTGAAGCCCCGCGGTGCGAACAGCGGTCGTTTAACAAACCGACGTTGCCTTTCTTGTCGCGAAACAGCACCAGCGTCTCGCCGAGAATCCGTACGATTTGCGTTGGGCTTTCAGCGGTCAGCTCGCTGGCGACGCCGACGGGAAACCAATAGCGCCGCAACAGTTCACCTGCGGGGGTTCCCGGTCCTACGCGCGTGATCTTTTCATTTTCTTCCCTAGTGAGCATAGCCAAATCCTTTTAGCTTAAAGCATTGGCCACAGTTTTAAGCTCCGCATCGATTATCCTAATATTGCGACAAACTTTCGTCGCTGCAGGATGATAATCGAATTGGAACTCTTTAGGCAAGAGCTTTACCCGAAAAACCCAAGAAAAATCAACAACTTATGTTAGGTATGAAATTTTTAGACGTTAACCATCAGAGGATCGACGATCGATCGGCACGGCGGGTCAATACTCAACCGCAAAACCCCATCTGCAGGGAAAATTTCGTGATTTGAATGGCCGGAACGGAAAAGGTCGTCGAGAATTCAGCGCGCGGCGCGGCTCTGCATCGCTCTTCTGTCGGACGCGGCAAAGAGGCCGATTCGCTCGTTGATCACACCGAGATCGATCAGCTGATTTCTTTCGGGGTCGCGGATGATCCCGAGAGGTTCGAGACCTTGCTGGACGCGCTCGATCTGCTCGCGCAGAAGTTTTCTTAACTCGATGACCCCTTCATCGCCGACGCCGAGGTGTTCTCGGGCGCGGTTGGCGAGCAAACCTTGAGTTTCCCACGCCATCGAGTCCTGCGCCGATACCATGTTCATCTTGTACTCTCGCGGTCCGGTTTTGAGCGGCGTGAAACGAAACGGCACGGGCGCGTCGGCGGGCGAACGTTCGGTCTCCGACGGAACGAAATTTACGCGAAAAACTTGCGTGTGAAAGTCGTCCACCGGCACGCGGATCTGCAAGTTATGACGCTGCCCCTTCCCTTCATCATAGGGCGCCACATGGCGCAACACCGTGGGAAACAGCAGCGGATGTTCATCGACAGCGGGCTCCGCGCCGGTTGCCAACGGCAGAGTCGTTCGGCGTTTTTTGATGCCGTATTCGAAGCGAATGAATTCGTGCTTCTCGGCGTATTTTTTTACGCGCGGCGCGAGATGCGCGGTGTCGCCGTGTAACCAATAGAGATGCGACGGGTCGACGGAGTTTTCCATCGGCTGCAGCCAGTTGCACTCGATGATCGACTCTTTGACGATCCAACGTTTGCCATGCTCCCACACCAACACGTCCCAGCGCGGCAAGAGCGGCGCTGGCGCCGGACCCAGATACGCGTAAATCAGCCCGCCGAGATACTCGACCGGATAAGCAACATGCTTGATGCGGTCTTTGAACGTGCTGTCCGCCGGCTCCGCCGGTTGTTCGAGACATTTGCCCGTGCAATCGAACTTCCAACCGTGGTACGGGCAACGAATTCCTTCGTCGTCGACGCGGCCGTAGGCCAGTGAAGCCGAGCGATGCGGACAGTGCTCGCCGACTAAACCGTAGTTGCCTCTTTTGTCGCGATAGACAACCAATTCCTCGCCGAGAATTTTCACGGGGCGAATGGGCTTTTCTTCCGTGAATTCTCCCGCCGCCGCCACCGGATGCCAGTAACGACGCAGCAGTTCGCCGCACGGCGTGCCACGGCTGACTTGAGTTAGAAATTCGTTTTCTTCGCGTGTGAGCATGATCGAGATTAGCCTTGGCGCCTATTGTTTTTTCAACATTTGCTCATAACCGAGCTTCTCTAACATCTCTAAACCCGAATAACCCTTGCGGATGCCGTCCGCCATTTCCTGTTCCTTCTGATAAATGGCTTCGGCCGCCGCGACGACTTCTTGTTCTTTTTCTTTGGCAATAATCACCACGCCGCTGCCGTCGGCGATGACGAGATCGCCGGAATGGCACTGCACGCCGGCGAATTGAATTTCCTGATTGAAAGATTCCTGCATCACCCGCCCGCGTGCCGTCATTGGCACCGCGCCGCGCGCATAAACGGGAAAATTCAGCTCGCGCGCTTCGTCGATGTCGCGCGATGCGCCGTCGATGACCACGCCGCTCAATCCCTTTAATTTGGCAGAAAGCGCCAACAAGCCGCCCCAGCAGGAAAATTCCAACTTGCCGCCGTTATCGATAACGATGATATCGCCTGGCTTCGCCGCTTCAATCGGTGCCGTGCCGAGGTGCTGTGTCGGTTGCTGCAAACCGGCAGGCTTGATTTTCATCGTCACCGCCCGCCCGACGATGCGCGGGCATTGCCACTGTGGCCGCACGCCCCAAGTCGCGCCTTTAAGCGTCAAGCTGTCGAGCGCATCAGAAACCGCGCAGGTATCCAGCTTGGACAAGCGTTCGATGATTTCTTCGCGCGCCATTAAAGCTTCTTTTCTTTGTTGTAGCGACTGGCGCAGTATTGCCGCCGATCCTAAACTCGAAACCGGCGACCCGAGACTCGAAACCCGTCACATCCAGTAAGCGAATCCCATGCCGCACCCGGTCGCCGCCGGCGAACG
>VBKX01000409.1:1657-2213 GCA_005879435.1 Deltaproteobacteria bacterium | reverse complement strand
GATCAGTTCAGACGAGCTGTAGGTTACGGAAATGTAACCGAACGAAATCAAAATGCAAGAAAATTTTCTGTCGGAAGCAAAAAAACTTTTTTGCCAGCCTTCAAGAAAATTTTTTTTCCGCAGACGTCGCTAAGGAATATCGCCGCAGGCGCTGTCGTTTCAACAAGGGAAGCAACAGCTTTTACACAGCTTATTCACATGCCGTCTGAAATTCCGGAAATCATGAAACTGAGGCGAAACCAACTGTCCTCCACGTGATAAAAAATCAGGACTTCGTGTAGGTCGCGGTCACTGTCGTATGGATCCCGCCGCGCACGTTGAAGTCACCGACCACGGTCATTTTGCGCGGTTGACACGCTCGAACGAGATCGTCGAGAATCTTGTTGATCACGGCTTCGTGGAAAGCGCCTTCGTCGCGATAGGACCACAAATAGAGCTTCAACGATTTGAGCTCGACGCAGAGTTGATCGGGAACGTAATGGATTCGGATCGTGGCAAAATCCGGCTGTCCCGTGCGCGGACAAACACAGGTGAACTCGGGACATTCCATGTTAAT
>VBKX01000409.1:780-1592 GCA_005879435.1 Deltaproteobacteria bacterium | reverse complement strand
CGCGGGTTGGCAAAGGTCTCGAACTGTTTACTCGGTTGGGTTGCCATGAACGCATCCTAGCGCGCCGCAAAACCATTTCCAAATCGGCGAGTTAACTTGACTTGCCAGGGGGGCGATGATAACCGCTAAAAAATATGACGCGATTTTTGGGAGGATCATCAACGTGAGTAACCTAAGAGAGCCCCGGGCGGGTGAAAAGCTCAGTGAACCAGAAGCCAAGGCGTACGTCGATCATCTCTATTCGACGCTTTACAAGTACGCGCACGAGAAGATTTACAAAGGCGCATTTATGACCCAACTGCGCGAAGGCAAGCTGCCGCTGCCGGTGATGCGCCAGTTTTTTAAGAATTGGGGCCATTTCTCCTTGGAAGTGAACGCGCTTAACGCAGTCTCCTATTACACCCACCTGCCTTTTTTCGTTCGAAACTTCGATCTCTTGGGGCCGTTCTGCGCGAAGATCGCCGACGAGCTGATTTCGCCGAGAGCGCCGGGCCATGTTTTGGTGTTGCTTCAGACCGCTGAAAAGATGGGCCTCAACAAAAAAGAAACGTTGGAGGATCCGTATCTGCCCGCGGCCCGCGCGATCAATGATTTTTGCCACAAGATTTTTATCGACGGTTCGATCGTCGAGTTGTGGGGACTCCATGTATTCGAAGAGTCGCTCTCGATGTGGTCGGGGCAATGGTACACCGCGCTCACCACCCATTACGGTTTTTCCAAGCAGGACGCGGTCTACTTTTCTACACACGAAGAAGCGGACATGGATACGCACAAGCTCGGCGAAGACGGCGAAGAGGCGATGGGCCACGGCG
>VBKX01000409.1:0-761 GCA_005879435.1 Deltaproteobacteria bacterium | reverse complement strand
ATGGAGTACTGCGCGCTGACTATGGTCGATCTGCACGCGCAGATGAAGCAAGCCGCGCTCGATAATCCGTACCATCCTTGACCGAAAACATCCGACAACGGCGGCGCTCACAGATCAATGCGCTCCGGCGCTGTCGAGCCGTATCCCGCCTTCACGTTTATTCACTGTAAGTCATGGCTTGCAGACTGCTTTCAGGTAGGGCACGATTGTTATCGAATCGTATCAACCAGGTCGCTCCTTAATAAAAACAGGCAACGATAGAAACCGACCCCGACGCCTGGAACGTCAGATGACCGATAGCGAACCCGATCCCCTGCGCTCGATCCTCGCCGAGTTGGCGCCGCAAGGCCGCGCCGCGCTTTTGCCGGCCTTGCACGCCGCACAGCAATTTCACGGCTGGATTCCCGAAGGCGTTGCGACCGAGGTGGGCCGCGCCTTGGGCGTGCCCCTCGCCGACGTGTACGGCGTCATCGATTTCTATGAGATGCTTTCCCGTCAGCCGTTGGGCCGAACCGTGGCGCGTGTGTGCAGCGCGCCCGCCTGCGCCCTGGCGGGTAGCGATGAATTGGCGAACGCCCTGTGCCGCCATCTAAAAGTTGCGCCGGGCGAAGTCAGCTCAGACGGTGAGTTCACCGTCGAGCATGCTCCCTGTTTGGGTCTGTGCGATCACGCGCCGGCGCTGCTTGTCGGCGAAACCGCTCAGGGACAAGGCGATCCCCGCCAAGCAGCGGCGATCTGTGCGCGCAGCACCGCTAAACCGA
>VBKX01000063.1:4306-4570 GCA_005879435.1 Deltaproteobacteria bacterium | reverse complement strand
AATGGTGGGAGGGCAAGCAAAAATACGTCGACCGCGAGGGGCGCTATATTTTTGCTTTCGAAGGCAACGTGGCGGTGGGTGCGAGTCCGGCTTACAACACCAATCTGATCAATCCTCAGGACTACAAGTCCTTATGGGATTTTCTGAATCCCAAGTTGAAAGGCAAGATTGTTTCCCCTGACATTCGAAAAGTGCGCGGGTCCGGCTTGTCGGTGCAGTATCTTTACTATCACAAGGACCTCGGACCTGAGTTCATTCGGCGTT
>VBKX01000063.1:0-4271 GCA_005879435.1 Deltaproteobacteria bacterium | reverse complement strand
GTTTTCATTGTCGATGCCGACGCAAGGTTCTTACACGGCCAAAGCCAAGATACAGGGATTGCCTGTAGATGAATTCGACCCGCATCACTTCAAAGAAGGCGCCAGTCTCTCCGTGGCGTTCGGCCAACTTGCGTTGATGAACCGCGCGCCCCATCCCAACGCTGCCAAGGTGTTTGTCAATTGGCTGCTATCGCGCGAAGGGCAAAGCGCCTTCCAGCGAATTATCAGCACACCCGGAGAAGCGAAGAACTCGCGCCGCATCGACGTACCGAAGGATCACATTCCGGCGTCGGAACGGCGCAGCGATGGGGTCAAGTATTTTGACGGCGACGACGTAAATTCTAGGGATATTACCCCGGTGACCAAGTTGATGGATGAGATTTTTGCCGGTAAGAAATGATGGCTGTGGGTCGAGGATCTATGAATCTTCTTGCGAGTGCCGTAGGTCTCCTCGTCGTTGTCTTTTGGACTGTTGCGTCTTACGCCACCGAATCCAAACCCAACTGGGAAGCCGAATGGGATCGGACGGTGCAGGCGGCAAAGAAAGAAGGCTCGCTGTCGCTCTATCTCTTCCAGGGCGAAGGCGAGCTTGGCACCGTTGTGCAGCTTTTTCAGAAAAAGTATCCCGAGATCAACGTCGTTACGACCCTCGGTCGGGGTAATACGATCGCGCCGCGCATCATGGCGGAGCGACGCGCGGGCAAATATCTCGTCGACGTTTATATCAGCGGAGTGACGACGGCCTATGAAGTATTCTATCGCGCCAAAATATTGGATAGCGTGCGCACGTCGCTGATCCTTCCGGAGGTCACCGATGAGTCCAAGTGGTGGCTCGGCCAACACCAATACGTCGACCCGGAGAACCGATATATTCTCCTCTATCTCGGCAACGTCGGCGAATATGTTTCGTACAATACCAAGGCGGTGGAGGCGGGCGAGATTCGTTCCTACTGGGATTTTCTCCAACCTAAATGGAAAGGAAAAATTCTCTCACGCGATCCGAAGATTTCCGGCAGCCAAAGAATCGGTTTGCGGATGTATTACCACACGCCGGAGTTGGGCGCGGAGTTTATTCGGCGTCTGTACGGAGAGATGGATGTCACCTTGACTCAAGAACTCCGCCAGACGACCGACTGGTTGGCCAGTGGCAAGTTTGCCATTTGCTTTTTCTGTTCAGAAATTCTGAAGGCGAAAGGCCAAGGGCTGCCCGTCGATGAATTTCACACGGCGAAGTGGAAAGAGAGCCGGGCGATTTCGGCGGGTAACATGGGTTCTATAGTATTACCGAGCCAGCCGCCGCACCCGAACGCCGCGCGCTTGTTCGTCAACTGGTTGCTCTCGCGCGAAGGTCAGACGGCGCTTCAGCGTGTCGCCAACACGCCTAACAATTCTGAAGAGTCGCTGCGCACCGATATCCCAAAGGATATGGTGCGCAGCGAAGTGCGACGCGTCGACGGCGTCAAATATATACTGGTGGATAAGCCGGAGTACATGGATATGGCGCCGATCCAAGACCTTGTCGAGAAGGCTTTGGCGCAAGGGAAAAGGAAGTAGGGGCAACCCCGTGGTTGCCCTTTCGGAGGGCAGGCCCTTCGATTGGACTCAGGGCAGGCACAGGGGCCTGCCCCTACAAGAAGAAACACGGGGGATGCTAATTTCGCGCTAAAGCGAATAGACGGAGGAAGTCAATGGCTAGATCGACGGCGAATTTTTGGGACAAGAAGACGGCCTATGAGAACTGGATCGAATCAACCGGCGCGCCGATGCCAGGAAGGTGTGACCGGCGCTTACGTGACGGAGATTCCGCCGGGAAAGACGTTGCCGTCGTTTCGTGTCGCGGTGGACGAAGTAGTTTATGTCTTAAAAGGGCGCGGCGTGGCCAGCATCTGGGCCGGCGATCGCGCCAAAAAGATTTTCGAGTGGCAAAGCCACGCCATGTTTCTGATTCCGGGTAACTACTATTGCCAGCTGAGCAACATGCAAGGCGACCAATCGGTCAAGCTGCTGCATTGCAGCTACTTGCCGCTGGCGATGTCGGTGCTGCCCGATCCGGATTATTTCTTCAACAATCCGCTGGTCGATTACGGTTTGCTCTATGGCCAGGGAGCGCGCGAGGTCTATTCCGAAGCCAAAGTCGTGACGCTGAACGAGCCCGGCACCGCGCGCGACGGACGAAACATTTGGTTCGGCAATTTTTTTGCCGACATGCGAGCGTGGGATAGGCTCGATCATTTTGAGCGGCGCGGCGCCGGCGGCCACGTCGTGTGGGTGGGATTTCCCAGCTCACCGATCTCGGCGCATATGTCGGTCTTTCCCGCGCGCACTTACAAAAAAGGGCACCGGCATGGTCCGGGCTACTTGATCGTCATCCCTGCCGGAGAAGGCTATTCGATCATGTGGCCGGAGGGCGGCGAGAAGATTATCATCCCGTGGTACGAAGCGAGTTTGTTCGTGCCGCCCAATCGCTGGTTTCACCAACACTTCAACATCGGCGGCGCGCCGGCGCGTTATCTGGCGATTCATCCGCCGCGGGGGCTCAGCGGCATCAGCGAGAAAGTCGAAGACCGCGCGCGCGATCAGATCGAGTATACCGACGAGGACCCGATGATTCGCGAGAAATTCGAATCCGAGCTGTCGCGCAAAGGATTGCAATCGGTGATGCCGGATGAGGCGTACCGAAATCGTGACTACGAGTGGAGCTATACGCAGAAGAAAGCGAGCTAAGGTGAGCGAAAGATGATTTGCTTAGACTTGAAAAGACAAATGATAGTTACGGTAGCTTTGGTTGCGGGATTTGTGACGATCGCCGCAATCGGCGCTTGTCCGCGCGCCACACGTGCCGCTGAAGTTAAACCGGCGTGGCAAGGCGAATGGGAAAAAATTTTAGCCGCCGCAAAGAAGGAAGGGCAAGTCGCCGTTTACATCAGCGGTTATGAAGAGATTCTGCCGGAGTTTCAGAAAGAATATCCGGAAATCAAAGTTCTCCCGACCACGGGCCGAGGCTCCCAGGTCGGCCAGAAATTACTCGCAGAGCGGCGCGCGGAAAAGTATTTGGCCGACGTGGTCAACGCAGGTGGCGTGACAACCTTTCAGCAACTGTTTCCCGCCAAGGTCTTCGATCCGATCAAGCCGGCGTTGCTTTTGCCGGAGATCAACGACACTTCGAAGTGGTACCTAGGCAAGCATCATTACTCCGACTCTGAGAATCAGTACATTTTCGACTACGTGGCTACCGCGACCTATGGCGCGATCAGTTACAACACCAAGTTAGTCAACGTGAAGGATTTTAAATCCTACTGGGATCTGCTCGCGCCCAAGTGGAAAGGGAAAATCATTTCGCGCGACATTCGCGTGTCGGGCCCCGGCTCGGGCAACGCGCGATTGTTTTACCACCTGCCGGACGTTGGACCGACGTTCATTCGGAAATTGTATGGAGAGATCAACGTGACGCTGTTTCGCGACTATCGCCAAGGTAGCGACTGGCTCGCTGTGGGCAAGGCGGCCCTTTGTTTCTTTTGCGAAGCCGATGTGTCGAAACAGCAAGGGTTGCCCGTGGATACCATTGGCCCTGGCGTCTTTAAAGAAGGCGCAGGGTTGGTAAGCCAGTACGGCACCCTGGGCTTGGTCAACCGCGCGCCTCACCCCAACGCCGCAAAGGTTTTCATCAACTGGCTCCTGTCACGAAAGGGTCAGAGCACCGTGCAAAAAATCATGTCGTCCACGGAGAATCCCGTCGACTCCTTGCGGATCGATATTCCCAAAGACGAGGTTCCGTTGCTCCAACGACGCTTCGACGGCGTGAAGTATTTAGACACCAGCCGGCCGGAGTGGCAGGATATGAAACCGATCTTGGATGTCATGAACGAAGCTCTGAAAGCCGCGGGGAAGAATTGATCGAGAATGGAAAATGGAGAATTGAGAATTGAAAATGGTCCTTGATGAGGCTATTTAGATTGTTGGCCACGAGCGCTATCACTTTGGGGCTTGTCTTCGTCTTTGCCGCTGACTGTGGGTTTGCCGCGCAGGCGAAGTCGCCGTGGCAGCAAGAATGGGAAAACACGCTCGCGGCGGCGAAGAAAGAGGGACAGGTCACCGTTTATATCAGCGGCTATGAAGCGGTATTGCCGCACTTTGAGAAAGAATTTCCCGAAATTAAGCTAACTGCGGTCACGGCGCGCGGCAACCAGCTCGGGCAACGCCTTCTGAGCGAGCGGCGCGCCGAAAAATATCTTGCCGACGTCGTAAGCTCCGGCGCCAATCCTAACTATCAG
>VBKX01000407.1:2377-5562 GCA_005879435.1 Deltaproteobacteria bacterium | reverse complement strand
GTTTCCTGCCTTGCCCATGCCACTGAGAAAACTCATGCTCACGCGAGTGCCGAACGGGGGAGCGGGCAGGATGTCGTCGGCGGAAAATTCGATCACCTGGCTGACGGAATCCGCCATGATGCCCATGATGGTTTGTTCTCCGTCCAAGTTTACCTCGGCGATAACGATGCACGTTCGTGTGGTTACCGAACTGGCGGCGAGACCGAACTTCAATGCCAAATCCACCACGGGCACGACACTGCCGCGCAGATTGATCACCCCACGAATGGCGGGAGGCGTTTGCGGAACTTTTGTGAGCGCACCGTACGGAATGATTTCCTTCACCCGCAAGATTCCGACGGCGTACTCTTCGTTGGCCAAATGAAACGTCAAGTACTGCGTTTCGTCAGTTGAGTTTTGCTTCTCACCCATGAATTTTCTCCGTTAATTGCGCTGTGTTAGACGGTGACCACCTGGCTCGGCGCGAACGTTCTTTGGAAGTCTTTTTCCGCCGTCAGCCCTTGTGCTTGTAATCGGATAACTTCCCGGACCAGGCCGGGGACATCGAGGATTAATGCGACACGACCATTGCCGAGGATGGCAGAGCCGGCAATGGCCGACAATCCCTGGAATCGCTTGCCCAGCGGTTTGATCACAGTTTGTCGCGCTCCATAAAGTGTATCGACAGCAAGTCCGGCCTTGACTCCGTCGACTTCGATGACCACGACGTTCTCTCGTACCGGGCGAGCGTTCGAGAGTCCGAACCAGTCGCGCAAGCGGATATACGGCAAGGGCTCGCCGCGCAGATTGATCACCCCTCGACTTCTGTCATAGCAACGCGCTTCGTCGGGTAGTTCGATGCATTCGAGAACCGCGTGCAGCGGCAGGACATACGTCTCGTCTCCGATACCCACGCCAAAACCTTCGATGATGGCCAGGGTTAATGGCAAACGCGTGGTGATCGTCGTCCCTTCGCGGGGCCGGCTCTCAACGCCGAGAGTCCCGCGCAGTGTTTCGATGTTGCGCCGTACCACGTCCATGCCGACGCCCCGCCCCGATAGATCACTGATTCTTTCCGCAGTCGAAAACCCGGGTTCGAAGATAAATTTAAAAAGTTCCTGGTCGGGGAGCTGCTCGGGCTCCGCGGCAAGGCCCAAAGATCGCACCTGCGCAGCGATCCGCTCGCGGTTCAAACCGACGCCGTCGTCGATAACTTGAATGACAATGTTAGCGCCGTCGTGAAACGCCTTCAGAGTGATCAGTCCGCTCGCGTCTTTCCCGCGGGTACGGCGCGTTTCCGGCATTTCTATTCCGTGATCCAAGGCATTTCGCATCATGTGCGTGAGCGGATCCTTCAGCTGTTCAACCATGCTTAGATCAATCTCGACATCATCGCCAACAATCGCCAGTCGCGCGACTTTGCCGTTCATTTGAGCGATATCGCGCACCATGCGGATGTATTGGCGAAAAATCGGCCCGAGCGGCACCATGCGCGCCTTCATGATTTGCTCCTGAAGGTCCATGGAAAGCCGTTCCAACTGAGCCTGCGCTTCCGAAGCTTCGGAGATTTGATGAAATCGAGTATCGAGCACCTGACGCAACCTGCCGTGGGCGACAGCGATTTCACCGGCCAGGTTGAGCATGTGATCAAGCTTCTGAATGTCCACGCGCACGGTATCCGCACGTTCCATTCGCGTCGGCGAGTCCTCGCGTCGTCGTCCGAATCGCACGCTTGGATGATGGATATCCGACTGCACCGCTGCGGGTTCATCCGCTACCTGCAGAGTGTGATTAGCGGTCAATTCTTTTGACAAGACTTGATGCTCTTGGCGAAGCTCTTCTGTACCGGCGATGGCTTCGGGAATCATTTGCCGAAGCGCGTCGACAGAGCGGAGCAATAGCGTGATTCTTGCTTTCGTGACCGGCACAAGCTTATTGCGCAGATGTTGCAGTAGCTCTTCGAAGGAGTGAGCAAACTCGCCGACCTTCACATATCCAAGGCCCGCGGCGTTCCCCTTGATGGTGTGCGCGCCGCGGAATATCGCTTCGAGAGACTTTTGATCGTCGGGATCAGTCTCTAGGGCGATCAAGGATTCCTCCATTCGAACCAGATGCTCTTCACATTCAGACACGAAGGTTCGCAAGATCGCCGCAAAATCGATATCCATATCCGTTTTCTATAAGCGCTTGATCCACGCCGAACCGGTGTCCGTGTGAAAGATCAGCTTTCGACCGTTTCGGCCTTCGACGTCTTCGCCGATAATCGGCACGTCGAGCGCGGCCAGGATTTCGCGTGCAACCTCAACGTTTTGAGTTGTTTTGCCTGCAACTGGTCTTGCTCGGCGCCGATTGCAAGAAGCCTGTCGATGAGCTCGCGCATGGCAAGATTGCCAAATCGCCCGGATGCTTGACCGTCGCCGACATCGAATGGAAGCAGGAAATGATTGATGCCGCCGATTTCCGAGATCGGATCCCAAAGACACACGGAAACACAAGAACCTAGAATCGTGGTCACCGCGTGGCTTTCGGCGGAAACGAAAATCTGCCCGGGGTGAAGATAATAATTTGTCCGCTGACCTCCGATGGTTTGTGCCGCGGCGCCGCCGAAGTCCATATTTAGTTTTGCCACTCGTTTTACCAGCAATGAGGCCAATGACTGATCGAGCGCTACTCGCCCAGCAGATTCCTGATCTTGGTCACTAGCTCGAGGCGATCGATCGGCTTGACGATGTAGTCACTGCAGCCATTCAGATAACCCATTTCCATGCTCTCCGCTTCAGCCTTGCTGGTCACCATGACGATGGGAACCGCGCGAGTTTGTTCATTCTCGCGAAGTTGTTTCACTGCTTCAAAGCCGTTCATTTTGGGCATGACAACGTCCATCAAAATGAGATCAGGTTTGGTCGCCAGCGCTTTTGCAACGCCTTCTTCGCCGTCTCGAGCCATAATGAGCTCGTAGGAATCAGGCGCCAAAATCATCTGTTCCATCTGCAGAATGGTCTCGGAGTCATCCACCAGCAGAATTTTTCTGAACGCCATTGTTCGACTGCCTTTCTTTCTCGGCCTTCGACGCGTTTACTTTCTACGATAATCGAGATTCCGCCGCCGACGCACTGGAGTCGAAGGAATTGAGCAAGATATTTGCCACTTACGTAAGCCTTCGATAAAGATAGAAAACCTCAGAGAGAAGCACGGACAAACATTGT
>VBKX01000407.1:0-2352 GCA_005879435.1 Deltaproteobacteria bacterium | reverse complement strand
TTCTTGACATTCTCGTACAGTCGAATTCACTCAATCGTCAAGCTGCGTGGGTGTCGCCGATGCCGTTGCGCGCGTGTCAAAGATCTCAACCCCGAGGAGTGGATGCTCAAGAATGGTAGGCTTGCGATTCAGGACGTCAGGACTTGCCGAATCTGCGGTTTCACAGCGGCTGGTAAGGAATTGAAGCCGGTCGGTCATAGCATTCTGAAGTAGGCGGTCATACATGAAAATTCTTCCCACTTACAGTTGGCGCTAACATGTCGCAGCTCGCTCTCCGACCGGCCAGCCGGGTTTGGTAGCATCGAGAAACATAGCGCGTAGTTGGTCTTAAATTTCTGCTCATGACAGCTTTCGGTCCCAAAATTGTCCATTTGCGGCCAAAGCAGTGCTTTAGGTCTTTAGGAGAATTCATGTAGCTTATGGTTTTTATTGTTTTTTTTGACTCAAAGCCGATGGCACACAATTGGCTTCGTAGGGGGCCGATGAACTATTGGTCGAACGCAGAGTAATGGCTGACTTTCATTTTGCGAGGAGCACATCTCGTGGCAGCTGATGGGAATGATAAGCCGTCGAACGCTCAAGGGAGCGACCCTGGAGCCGGCAAGGACGTTTTATTCGGCTGGCTCGTTGGGCGAGCCGCCGCGGATTTTGGGCTGGCACAAGCCTTGGCTGTCAATGAAGCGCAGCGGGCTGAGCAATTCAGACGGCTAGAGGACAGCTTACTCGCGCAGATCCAGGAGCTTCAAAATCAGCCGCTTGCGGGGGTCAACTCGACCGCGCAAATGGAAGAATTACATCAACTAAAAACAGAGATGCAAAGCATCTTCGAGCGCATGGGCGGGCTCGAATCCTTGGCCGAACAATTTATCCGTGTGCCCGATCTGTTCAAGGGCGAGGTGGCGGCATTAGAATCTCAGTCTCGCGAACGCCAGAAGCAGATCGAAACGGATTACTCCCGCTTTGCAGCGATCGCCGAAACTCTTGGCGTTAGAGTGCAGCAACTGGAAAATCGGAGCAGCGCAAACCCCGAGGGCCTCGACCGCGCCCTGGGCGAATTCGCCGATTGCAAACTTGAATTGCGCTCCTTAGCCGAACGCATCGCGCGAACGGAGTTGTCTGCCCAAACAGTTCGATCCCAGACAGCAAGCGACATCGAGCGTGGGCAAAAGCTTGCGGCTGACGGCATCAGAGACGAATTCGCCACGTTCAAAGCGGATGTATTCGAACGGCTTCGCAGACAACAACCGGCGGAGTCGGCAATTCGGACACTAAAGGAATCGTTGCAAAAACGAGTCGACGATTTGCATCATGAGACCGAACACAACACCAGTTCCTTAGCCGACCTCGGCGCCGATCTCGTTGCGTTGCGCTCCCAGCTGCAAAGCATCACACAGCGGGTCGAGTCCACAGCGGGGGTCATGGCGTCGGCGCTTGATTTTGATGCCGAGCGAGCGCGCTTGAATCGTGAGGTAGAAGACCAGATCGCTTCCAGAATACGCGACTTTGACGGTGAGATTCAAAGTCAGCTGCGAGTTGTTGGAGAAATAAAAGTTGACCGAGGTGACTTCAACGCTCAAATAGAGGCCTTTGTCGATCGAATGGCGAATATCGAACGCGCGGTGGAGCAGACTGCCGCCGGTGTCAGAATTGAATTGAATTCGATCAAGAGCGACTTGAGCGAGCAGCAAATCCAACGACAGCCCGCGGAAGCGCTACTTCAGAGCGTGGAAGAGACCGTGCGCACGAAGATCGAAGAAATTCAAGAGTATCTGGCGCAAGAAAAACAAAGTCTCCGAACTCGCGACCTTCAACACCGAGAACTCGAAACCCAATTGGCAAGGCTGGCGCAGCGCATCAAGGAAATAGAGTCGATGATGCAGCAAACCCATGCGCTGATGATCAACGAAACTGCGCAGGCGACGCAGCAGCGGGGCGGATTTGCAGCCGAGCTGGCTGCGCTCCGGGCGCAGTTAGACGATGTTCAAGCGCGGAGTGAGGTTAGTCACCGTGCAGCGGAAACTTTGAACGCGAGAATTCGCGAGCTGCAAATGCAGCTCACGCAACAAATCCCCAATCTCGATCGACGTGACACCGAGATGCGCGAGCTCAAAGCGCAACTCCAAAGCTTAACCCAGCAAATGGCACGAACCGAAGCCGGACTGGCGCCGTCTCGAGGTCTTGTCGTAAGTCGAATTCAAGAGGCAATGCCGCGCGATTCGCGTACACGTGATGCAGCTCCGGAGGTGCGTTTGGATTCGGCGCTTCCTCGGTTAGGTGTCGCCTCGCAAGGGCCGCAGGAATTGCGTGAAGGCAACGGGCCAAAAGATCAGATACTTGTTGAAGACGGGGATC
>VBKX01000406.1:7623-7988 GCA_005879435.1 Deltaproteobacteria bacterium | reverse complement strand
GTGACTTTTCTGAGATCAGCTGCCGTTGCCAGTCTTAGATTCGGCAAGGTAGACAGCGCGACTAACAGAGGAAAGAAATAAATGCGCCCGCGTAAGATCATTTTGCTGACTTGGGAATTTCGATCGGCAGATCGGCGCGGTCGCCCCACTCTTTCCAGGAGCCGATGTAGTTGCGGACTTTCGGAAAGCCGAGCAAGCGCAAAGCGACGAAGCTATGGGCGGCGCGATAGCCGCCTTGGCAGTAGGATAGGACTTCCTTGTCGAGTGTGATGCCGGCCTTATCGTACATCGCCTTGAGCTCGTCGTTGGATTTGAATTTACCGTCGGCAGCGATGTTGTCGGTCCACTCGATATGAATCGCTCCG
>VBKX01000406.1:3410-7616 GCA_005879435.1 Deltaproteobacteria bacterium | reverse complement strand
CGCTGTGCGTGTCGAGGATGGCAATCTGCTTCTGGCTGAGTGAACGAAGAACATCGTCCGCGGTCGCCAACACGTCTCGGCGTTCCGCGATTTTGAACGTCGCGGCTTTGGGCGGCGTCGCGTCTGACGTAAGCGGCGCGCCGGCGGCTTTCCAGGCTTGAAAGCCGCCGTCGAGCATTTTTACGTTCGGATGCCCGTAATATTCGAGAAACCATAGGCCCCGCGCCGCGCGCATGCCGGAATTGTCTTCGTAAAAAACAACTTCCTTAGATTCGCTCACACCGCGCAACTCGAGCACATGATGGATCATGAACATGAAAGCTTTGAGCGGCGCGTCGCTGGTATCGACTAGGCTCAGACCGAAGAGATCGAAATGCGTCGCGCCGGGAATATGCCCTTTGGCGTAATCTTCCGCGGGCCGCACGTCAATAATGCAGAGATTCGGCGAGCCGAGCTTGCTTTGCAGCTCCGCGACTGTTGTGAGGAGTGTTTCGCGCGTATACTCTTTCATAGCGTCCCTATAGCACTACCAGGCTGGTGAAAAAAGCCCACCTGCTTCGTTGCGCTCGATCGTCTTGCTACGGCGTACTGACGATGTACGCCTGCGCTCGTCGATTCTTCGCGCGCCTCGCATCTGGGCCTTTTTGACCAGCCTGGAAATAGGGTTTTCCCAGGATCTACAAATGCAAATTGTTTGGAAGCTACGATCAACTGTCGTATCGGTTCTTGATGTTACCCTCTCCCTCAATGGGAGAGGGAAGGGTGAGGGTGATTCGCGCAGTCGTTTGATTGCCGTTTTGCTGAGCGTTTTCCTAATCGCTACAGGCTTCACGTACCAACTCGCGCTGCCCGGCCGCAAGCTCACATTTCCCGCCGATCACTATTCCCATCCCGACTTCAAAACCGAATGGTGGTACTACACAGGTCATTTAGAAACCGAGAGTGGCAAGAAATACGGCTATCAAGTTACTTTTTTTCGTTTCGGAGTGCGCGACCGACAGAAGGAAACAAAAGAGCCGCCCCTGTTCACTGAGTTATACATGGCGCATTTTGCGCTCTCGGATATCGCCGCGAAGAAATTTCGCTTTCGAGAGCGCATCAACCGCGGCTACAATGACAAAGCCGGCGCCGCCACGGACCGTTATTTGGTTTGGAACGAAGACTGGAAAGTCGAAGGCGATGAGAAGACTCATGCGATTCAGGTTAACGACCGCGAAACGCGACTTCGGCTTTCTCTCAAGTCACTCAAACCGCCGGCGCTGCATGGTCAGAACGGCTTGAGTCAAAAGGGCGAAGGCGAAGGCAGAGCATCGTATTATTATTCGCTCACCCGCATGCAGACCGAAGGCGATTTGATCATTGACGGTAAGAAGGAGAAAGTTCGCGGTCTCAGTTGGATGGACCACGAGTTTGGCAGCAATCAGCTGCGCGAAGACCAGGTCGGTTGGGACTGGTTCAGCATTCAACTCGATAACCAGACCGAACTGATGCTCTATCTCATGCGCCGCAAAGATGGTTCGGTCGATGCATATTCGAGTGGCACACTGGTAAGCGCCAACGGCGCAACCAAGCATCTTTCTCTCAAGGATTATCAGGTTGAAGCATCGGATCGCTGGAAAAGCCCGACGAGCGGCGCCAACTATCCAATGAAATGGAAAGTCACGATCCCCGGCGAGGACATTGAATTAGAAATCAATCCGGCATTTCCGCAACAAGAGCTCATCACCAATCGCAGCACGAGAGTGACATATTGGGAGGGGGCGGTTGGAATCAAAGGAAAGTTTAGAGACAAACCCGTGGCCGGTACGGGTTACGTGGAAATGACGGGGTATGCGGGGAAGCTCAACATCTGAGCAGCGATGGTAATTCGACCTCTAAGTAACTACGCGATCCAGCAAGGCTTGCTGTCTCACGGCGATCGCGTGCTCGGCGCGGTTTCCGGCGGTCCGGATTCGGTGGCGCTGCTGCATATTCTCCACGGTCTCAAGGACCAATTGAACCTTCATCTCGAAGTCGCTCATTTGCAACACGGGATTCGCGGCGAGGAGGCGAAGGAGGACGCGCGATTCGTCGCCGAATTGGCGCAGAAGTTCAAACTTCCGTTCCACCTGAAAGAGATCGATCTGCCGCGGCTGAAGTCCAAAGCCGGCAAGGGCAATCTCGAAGCGTTGGCGCGCGCGCAGCGCTATGGTTTTTTTGCCGAAGTGGTTAGATCTCGGAATTTGGCCAAGGTCGCTACCGCGCACACGCAGGACGATCAGGCGGAGACCGTGTTGATGTGGTTTTTGCGGGGAGCCGGCACGAGAGGTTTGGGTGGCATGTCGCCGCTGCAACAACTTCGGATCACCGGCGATGCTGTGTCGGATACGCTTACCGTGATTCGGCCGCTGCTCGACGTTTCAAAATCTGAGATTCTGGAATACTTGGCGCAAGAGAGTCTCCCTTACAGGGTCGATCGGAGCAATCAGGACCCGGTGTATCTGCGCAACTGGATTCGCTCGGAGCTGCTGCCAAAAATTCACCAGCGGGTCGACGACGGTTTCGCCGCTCGGCTCAGCCGGCAGGCTGAGCTGCTTCGCGATGAGGATACTTACTTAGAAGCGTTGGCGGGCATGAACTTGGACGCCATCCATGACGCGAAGGATTTAGAGCGACAAGCTCTGCTTAGAGAGCCGAGAGCATCGCAAAGAAGGATTTTGCGCCTATGGATCGAGCGGGCGCGCGGACATCTGCGCGGCATCGATTTCGTTCACATTGACGCGCTTTTGCATCTAATCGAGGAGGGCCCGGTGCAAGGGAGGCTGGCGATTCCCGGGGGATGGGAATTGGTCCGGGAGTATGAAAGTCTGAGGTTGGAGCAGCGCTCCCGAGGGCCGAAGAAGATTTGCTATGATTACCCTTTTAAAATCGGCACAACGTTATGTATCCATGAAGCCGGCATCGAATTCCGAAGCGAGCGCATCTCGCAGTCTCAGATTTCGCTGAAAGCTGATCTCATGGAGGCCATTTTCGATGCTTCGTACTTGACAAGGCCGTTACGGGTGCGAAACACCGTTAGGGATGACCGGCCACAAGAAAATAAAAGATCTATTCATCGAAAACAGGATTCCGCAGTCAATCAGGGCTAAATGGCCGCTTTTGGCCATGGGAGAAGAGATCCTTTGGATTCCCGGTTACGGCCGAAGCGAAGCCGGCCGTGTCGAGAAAAACACAGGTTCCGCGATTTATCTTCAGGCAATACCTATGGAGACTTAGATTCCACTGGGTTATTATTGATCGAAGTAGTCGCGTGTGTTACACTTTTTTCGTTCTTAAACTTTGGAGGAACGGTTGAGTCAGTCATCAAAACATATCGCTCTTTGGCTGGTCCTGGCGCTTATTTTCTTGGCCATATTCAGCGTATTTAATAAACAGCACGGGCGCGAACCGGAGATCGTTTTCAGCGAGTTCATGGCTTCAGTCGACCGGGGAGACGTGCGTAAGGTCACGATCCAGGGTCATAATATCCAAGGCGAGTACAAATCCAACGGCGAGCGCTTTCGCACTTTCGCGCCCAATGATCCGGAGTTGGTCAAACTACTGCGCGACAAAAAGGTCGTTATCGCCGCTAAACCCGAGGAGGATTCTCCTTGGTACATGGTTCTTTTGCTCAATTGGTTCCCGATGCTTTTGCTCATCGGCGTCTGGATATTTTTTATGCGCCAGATGCAGGTTGGCGGCGGCAAGGCGATGTCATTTGGCAAAAGCCGGGCAAAATTGCTCACGGAAAACCAACACCGCGTGACTTTCAGCGACGTCGCCGGGGTGGATGAAGCGAAAGACGACCTCCAGGAAATCATCGCGTTTCTCAAAGACCCAAAAAAGTTTACCTAACTCGGCGGCCGGATTCCCAAGGGCTGCCTGCTGGTCGGCCCTCCGGGCACGGGGAAGACTCTGTTAGCCCGGGCCATCGCGGGCGAAGCCGGCGTCCCGTTCTTTAGCATCAGCGGGTCAGACTTCGTTGAAATGTTCGTCGGTGTCGGTGCTTCCCGGGTCCGCGATCTGTTCGTCCAGGGAAAAAATAGTTCACCGAGCATAATTTTCATCGACGAAATCGACGCCGTCGGACGTCATCGCGGCGCCGGGCTTGGCGGCGGCCATGACGAGCGCGAGCAGACATTGAATCAGCTACTGGTGGAGATGGACGGCTTCGAGGCAAACGAAGGC
>VBKX01000406.1:0-3266 GCA_005879435.1 Deltaproteobacteria bacterium | reverse complement strand
GATCTGTTCGTCCAGGGAAAAAAGAATGCACCGTGCATAATTTTCATAGACGAAATCGACGCCGTTGGACGCCATCGCGGCGCCGGGCTTGGCGGCGGCCACGACGAGCGCGAGCAGACTTTGAATCAATTGCTGGTGGAGATGGACGGCTTCGAGGCAAACGAAGGCGTCATTCTCATCGCTGCGACCAACCGTCCTGACGTGTTGGATCCGGCGCTGCTTAGGCCCGGCCGTTTTGATCGTCGAGTCGTTGTCCCGCGACCCGACATCAAAGGCCGCGAGGGGATCTTGCAGGTGCATACCCGCAAGGTTCCGGTCGCGTCGGACGTCGATATCAGCGTTCTCGCGCGTTCGACGCCGGGATTTGCCGGGGCGGACCTGGAAAACCTCGTCAATGAAGCGGCGCTGCTGGCGGCGCGGAATAACAAAGAAAAAGTCGACATGCGTGACTTCGAGCTCGCCAAAGACAAGGTCATGATGGGCGCCGAGCGGCGTAGCATGATTATCAGCGACGAAGAGAAGCGTAACACGGCGTATCACGAGGCAGGCCACGCCCTGGTGGCAAAGCTATTGCCGGGAGCTGATCCGATTCACAAAGTAACCATCATCCCGCGCGGTATGGCGCTCGGCTTGACCCAGCAGCTGCCGATGGACGAGAAACATACCTATCCGCGAGAGTATCTGCTCAACAACTTGGTGATCCTGTTTGGCGGCCGGGTGGCGGAAGAGCTGGTGCTCAATCATATGACGACCGGGGCCGGCAATGACATCGAAAAGGCGACCGATCTTGCGCGCCGCATGGTGTGCGAGTGGGGCATGAGCGAGAAGCTGGGTCCGATGACATTTGGTAAGAAAGAAGAAGAGATCTTTTTAGGAAGAGATTTTACGCAAAAAGTGGACTATTCCGAGAGCACTGCGATCGAGATCGACGCCGAGGTCCGACGGATCATTCAAGATAGCTACCACAAAGCCAAGGACCTCCTGAAAACGAATTTGCGGCTCCTCCATAAAGTTGCCGAATCGCTGCTCGAAAAAGAAGTACTGGACGGGTCCGAAATCGATGCCATCGTTAGAGAGTTCGGCGGGAACGGTGGAGACCCGCTTGCTTCGTCGGCCGCCGCGGCTATCGCCTGACGCTGTTTCTCGCCGGTGCCATCGGCTCCCAAACTCCACGTTTCAATCCACGATTATTCTCCCCCGATAGCCGATCGGTTTCGGCTCGGGGGACGGTGTCTCGCTGGTTTCGCTACCGCTCAGTCCGAGTTCCCTATTTGAATGAGATATCGATGTCTGATCAAAAGTCACGTGATCTAAACACAGCATTGACACCATTTACGCCGCTAAACTCGGTTGCGACGGGCGAACACGGTCATTTACTAACGCGCCGTGGCAACCTCGATTTTGCCCGGCGCACGCTATTCATGGGCATAATCAACGTGACGCCTGATTCGTTTTTCGATGGTGGGCGGCGCCACGATTCGGCGAAGGCGATCGCCGACGGCATCGAAATGGCGGCGGCTGGCGCAGATATTCTCGACGTCGGTGGCGAATCCACTCGCCCGGGGGCGCAGCCGGTTTCGCAGGACGGAGAGTTGGCGCGCGTGCTGCCCGTGGTGCGGGGCTTGCGCCGCGAGGTCAGCGTGCCCATTTCCATCGATACCTATAAGTCTGCCATCGCCCGGGCGGCGTTGGACGCAGGGGCGGATATCGTGAACGACATCAGCGCGCTGCGCTTTGATCCTGCGATGGCCTCACTTGTCGCCGCGGAGAAGGTGCCGGTGGTGTTGATGCATATGCAGGGAACGCCGCGGACCATGCAGCGCGAGCCGCAGTATCACGATGTCGTGCGCGAGGTGCGGGATTTTCTCGCCGCGCAGCTTTACGAGGCCATGGATGCCGGGATCGCGCAGGAGATGATCGTCATCGATCCTGGAATCGGTTTTGGCAAAACTGTCGAGCACAATTTGCAGTTGCTGCGCGCATTGCCGGTGCTTGCCGCCTTGGGACAACCCGTTCTCGTAGGCGTTTCGCGCAAAGCTTTTATCGGCAAAATCTTGAATGCCGAACCCGCTGATCGTCTCGAGGGGAGCCTCGCGGCGGCGGTGGCGGCGGTTTTGGCGGGGGCGAATATCGTCCGCGTCCATGACGTCGTGGAAACTTGTAAGGCCGTGCGGATCGCAGACGCGATCCGACGGGGATCCATGCATTCGCGGAAATGAACCGATGTTTGAGTTGATCCGGCAGATTCGTTGGCAGGACTTCGTCGACATCGGCATTATCACATTCCTCGTCTATCGCTCGCTCCAGATTGTCCGCGGCAGCCGCGCCATGCAGATGATCATCGGCTTGGCCGTGATTCTCGTTGCCTATGTGTCGTCCCGTGCGCTCGGACTCTTGACGCTGAACTGGATTCTCGACAACTTTCTCGGCTCGATCATCTTGGTCATCATCGTGATTTTCCAAAGCGACATCCGCCGCGCCCTCACGCAGGTCGGCAGCGCGCCGCTCTTTGGCGCTGCCGAACGCACGGTGCAACCGCGCGAGGACATCGTCGAGGAAATCGTTCAGGCGGCGGCGGCGTTGGCCGCGAGACACGTGGGTGGTCTGATCGTCCTGGAGCGCGAGGTGGGACTGAACGAGTATATGGAAATCGGCACGCGGCTCGATGCCCGGGTAAGCCGGGAGCTCGTCGAGAGCGTCTTTCTGCCGCATTCGCCGATCCATGACGGTGCGCTGGTCATTCAAAAGGGGCGGGTTACCGCGGTGCGCTGTCTGTTGCCGCTCAGCACCAATCCCAACTTACGGAAATCATGGGGCACCCGGCATCGTGCTGCGCTTGGTGTGACCGAAGAAACGGATGCCGTTGCGGTTATCATCTCCGAGCAAGAGGGGACAGTGGCCCTCGTGGTCGGCGGAAACGTAACCGAAAATATTGACGTGGCAAGGCTGCGTTCCGCCCTGCAGGATCTGTTGACGTGATAAAACAGCTCTGGGAAAAAATCGTTTCGCTGGCCGGCAGCAATTTTGGTCTGAAGGCGCTGGCGTTGACTATCGCGGTAGGTCTCTGGTTGGCGGGCCATCGCGATACCGAGCGGGCGATCGAAGTGCCAGTGGAGTTTCGCAGCATTCCCGCGGATTTGATGGTCATGGACAACCGGGTCGATTACGTGGTTTTGCGACTGATGGGTCCGCGCACGTTGGTTTCCACCCTCGACGCTGACAACCTGAAGCTTTCATTAGATCTAGACGGCGCCAAATCGGGCTCG
>VBKX01000405.1 GCA_005879435.1 Deltaproteobacteria bacterium | reverse complement strand
TAGTGTCAAAAGAGCGATACCAAGTCGGCGGAGCAAGGTCTAGAGCAACGAATCGAGAGAGGTGATTGACTTCAGCCCAAGGCTTTCCTATCGTCGGCGCGGATCGCAGATGGGAATCAAAATTCAATTATTGAGGATATTCACCATGAAAGTTCACCTAAAGCTGCTGACCGCAGTTCTGCTTTTAGTGCCGCTCAACCTGATGGCGGCGAGCGCGCCGAGCGCCGAGGGTGAAAAGCTCAACGTCTGCTATTCTTCCATCGCCGCCACATCGATCACCACCTGGGTGCCGTACGAAGCCGGGATTTACAAAAAATACGGTCTCGACGTGAGGATCATCTACGTCGCCGGCGCGCAGGCGATAACGACGTTGGTTTCCGGCGATACTCAGATCGTCCAAGGTTCGGGGCGCGGCAGCGGCGCTGTCGCGGTTGTCCGGCTCGGACGCGACAGTGATCGGCACGACGATTAACGTGATTCCGATGAGCTTGGTGACAACGCCCGATATTGTGACCGCGCAAGATCTTAAAGGTAAAACCTTCGGCGTCAGCCGTTTTGGATCGCTTACCGACTTGGGCTTGAGAAAAGCCGTAGGCGAATTCGGTCTCGATCCGAATAAAGATATCAAAATGATTCAAACCGGCGGCGTGCCGGAGATTCTCATGTTCATGCAGCAGGGCGTAATCAAAGGCGGACTGATCTCGTCGCCGACGCTCGAGAAAGCCAAGGAACTTGGCTACAAAGAATTCATGAACTTGAGCGAAGTTAAATTCCGCTATCCCGGCACAGCGCTGGTGACGACCGATGCGTTCGTTCGGAGCCGACCACAGACGATCAATCGCTTCTTGAAAGCGACGCTCGAAGGCATCAAATACGCCAAAGCCAATCCCGACTTTACCGTTCGGGTTCTCGGCAGATACACGCGCAACACGGATACAAAGTTGCTGATGAGCGCGTTTAAAAGCTACGTCCTAGGCTATATTCGCAATGTCCCGACCGTGACGTTGCCGGAGATGGAGGCGATGATCGAAGACATCGCGACGAGAACTCCCAAAGCCAAAGGAGTCGACGCGCGGCAATTTTACGATCCGGCGCCCTTGGAGCAACTGGCAAAGGAAGGGTTTATCAAAGAGCTTTATCCGCGGTAATCTTCAAGAAGGGTTCAAGGCATTCAAGCCGTTGAAAATTTAGTATAGAAACACTGTAAGTGAAAGGAAGCCTGTCATGAAGCATCACAATTCATTTAGTCACGGTCGTCGGATTCTTTGCGACATCGTTGCGATGGTCGCTTTGTTTCTTGCTCTTGGAACACTGCCCGGAGCCGTATTTGGGCAGGCGGCAACCGGCAGCGCGGCCATGAAGATTGGCATCATCGGCTCCGGCAATATCGGCAGCACGGTGGGAACGCTGTGGGTGAAAGCCGGCCATCAAGTGCTGTTCTCTTCGCGCCATCCGGAAGAACTCAAACCGCTCGTTGATGGTTTAGGCCCTCTCGCTCGCGCCGGGACCGTGCACGACGCGCTCACGTTCAGCGATGTGATTTTTATCGGCGTACCCTACGGGGCGTATCCGCAGATCGCCAAGGATTACGGCAAAGAGTTTGTCGGAAAGATCGTGCTCGATGCGGGCAATGCGGTTCTAGCGCGCGATGGGGAGATTGCAAAGCCGGCGCGGGAAAATGGCGTTGCGCTAACTTCGGCGAAACTATTGGCCGGGGCGCGCATCGTTCGCGCGTTCAACATAATGAGCTTTCGCAAAGTTGCCAGCAATGCCAATCGCCCCGAAGGGCGTATTGCCATGCCCATGGCCGGTGACGACCCGGAAGCGTTGAAAGTCGCGTCGGGCTTGGTCCGTGACGCAGGTTTCGATCCGGTGATCGTCGGCTCCCTCCAACGCTCAAAGCTTTTTGAACAAGGAGGGCCGTTGTACGGGGCGGAGATCAGCGCCCAGGAAATGCGCGAGCGGCTGAAGACGCTGCCGTGAGCTTGTATTCTTAGGTCGCATACTCAGACGATCTTAATCTTATCGAACTCCGTGATCCGAAACTTCTCCGCGGCGCCGCCGGGGAGGATCGTGAACTGGTGCAGCGTAAATTCGTGCTCATAGTCGCCGCGGGCGATTAAGCCGTCTACTGGAATCACGCAAGTGTAGCCGAAGGGGCGCACGGCAGCGGTGGCCGTGTACATGACCGCCTGTTTGCTTGAGGCGCCGCAGACGATCACTGTCTTGATTCCGTGCTTTTGCAGCGTCGGTTGTAACTCGCCACTGTAGAATTTGTCGAACGCCGCGGGAAAAATGCTTCCGCCGTGTCTTTATAGCGATCGGCAGCGGTGTACAGGATGAACATGTTTGCCTGGCGCGCGCGACCGAGAAACTTCGCCACGGGATTGATCAGCTGGTAGCATGGTTCTTTAGGATCTTCGCAGCGGCAATTCAAATCGAGAACGAGTAGAGCGGTCGTTTTCGAATCGACGGTTACTTCTTGGGGTGTCGGTTTGTTGGGCATGGATTGCCCTTTTGTGATCGACAAAGCGGTATTTAGTGCGCCGCACACGTGGGCACGGTATCTCCCGGCGCAAAAACCGTCAACACCAACCGATTTGTTATTCGCTTGACGCTTTGTGTCGAGCGTAATAGACCTTTGCCAACTACAAGTGAGAATATAAAGGAGCGTCCAATGAAAGCTGCTGTGCTTTATGAAGCGCGCCAACCGCTAAAGATCGAAGAGCTTAAGATGCCAGACGTCGACGAGGAGGACGTGTTGATTAAGGTCGCCTCGTGCGGCGTGTGCCACACCGACTTGAAAGTCGTCGAAGGCAGAAACCGTTTTACGCCGCCGACGATTCTCGGTCATGAAGTGGCGGGGACCGTCGAGGAGATCGGGTTGCGCTGCAAAGACTTCAAGACCGGCGACCGGGTGATCATCGGTATGCGCTACAAGTGCGGCCGCTGCCGATACTGTCTTTCGGCGCGGGAAAATCTCTGCGAGCGCCGCCCCGCGCCGCCGACTCTCAAGAAAACCGACGGCACGATAGTGACGCGGTGGAACGTCGGCGGCTTTGCCGAGTACGTCTCGGTGCCAGCGTATATGTCATTCAAAATACCCGACGGCATGTCAATGGAAGAGGCGAGCGTGGTCGGTTGCCGGGTGACGACGGCTTACAACGCAGTCAAACATCGCGCGCGTCTGGAGCCGGGGGACTCGGCGCTGGTGATCGGTTGCGGCGGCATCGGGCTTAATACGATTCAGTTTCTCAAATGCTTCGGCGCGTATCCAATCATCGCCGTCGACATCGTCGAGGAGAAATTGGCGGCGGCTAAAAGTTTCGGTGCGACGCATACGATCAACGCAACGGCGGAAGATCCAGTGAAAGCTGTAATCAAATTGACGGATAGCGGCGTCGACAAGGCGTTCGAAGCGATCGGCAATCCCAAGACTTCGGATCAAATTATCCAAGCGACGCGCCCAGGGGGCACGGCGACGATCATCGGCGGCTTGGGCAACGGACCGTTCACGATCAGCAGCGGCCGTTTTGTGACCAGCGAAATCACGATAACCGGAGTCTCGAGCCGACAGGCCAACGACATCGAGGAAGTGTTTCAGATGGCGACGCTCGGCCGGATCGAGCTCAAAAGTCTGATCACGAAAAGTTATCGTTACGATCAAATCAAT
>VBKX01000402.1 GCA_005879435.1 Deltaproteobacteria bacterium | reverse complement strand
GGGAAAATCTCTTGAGGAGTTCAATCCGGTTCACCTGAATTTCGAGGCGTCGGTGGGCGCTGGCTCGCCGCAGCAGAGGCTCAAAGAACAGGACGCCGACGGCATCGACGGCGAGCTTTTGTTCGCTAGCGAAGCGCGTAACACGAAAATCAAAGACAAAGATGCGTTTCTCGCGATTATTCGCGCGTTCAACGATTACTTCATCGAAGAATACTGCGCCGTTGATCGCGATCGATTGATCGGCGTCGCGGTCATGCCGGACGTCAGCGCCGAGGAAAACATCACTGAGATGAAAAGGTGCAAGGAGAAGGGATTCAAAGCCGTCCGGCTGCACACGTTTCCGAGCGGCAAGAGCACGCCGACCCCCGAAGACGACAAATTTTACGCGGCGGCGTTGGATCTGAACATGCCGATCACCATTCATACCTCGTTTCCGCGGCGAACCGATGAGCGCGATGTATTTCTCATGAAGTATCCGAAAGATCCGCAGGGCGAAGACCGGCCTTTCGACTTTCTTCAGCGCTTAGCGCGCCAGGGGATCTATCACTGCGGCGCGGTGGAGGCGACCCAGTTGATTTTCACCGGCGTTTTCGACCGTTTCCCGAGATTGCAGATTTTCTGGGCGGAGAACAACATCGGCTGGATTCCGTACTTCTATCAGCAGATGGATCAGACCTATAAAGTGAACTGGCACTGGGCGGAGAAACTCTTAGGCCTGCCGAAGCTGAAGAAACTTCCAAGTGAGTATCTGCGGGAGCACGCGCACTGGGGTGTCTTCGACGACCCGATCGGGATTCAACTGCGCCACATGGTCGGCGTCGACAAGATCATGTGGTCGACGGATTTCCCGCACATCGTCACGCGCTGGCCGAAGTCACTGGAACTGGTGGAAGAACAATTCACCGGCGTGCCGGAGACTGAAAAGCAGGCGATGCTGGCAGGCAATGCTGTCAAATTTTTTCATCTGAACGCAGCGTAGTCACCAGGACAGATTCGGATTAATAACCGAATTACGCTGGCTTTCAGGCAGACACCCTACACTTCGCGATTAACCGAGGGGCACCTGCAAGTTGTACAGCCGCGCGGCGTTCTCGCCTAAGATTCTGTTCTGAGTCTCGTCTGAAAACCCGGCTTTCCGAATGCGCGATACGGTTTCCGGCCATTTGCTGTCGCCATGCGGATAATCGGAGGCGTACATAATGCATTTATCGCCGACGGTGTTGACGACGGCGGGTAGCATGATTTCCCCCGGCTTGCAGGAAACCACCATGCGCCCTTCGGCGAAAAGCTCGCTCGGTTTGATGCGGCTCTGCGGCCGCTTGCGGTTTAGCACTCCATCGTACATGCGCGGGTTCTTTTCACCGCGTTCGTGCATCTCGTCCATTCTTTCAACCCAATAGGGCAGCCAGCCGCAGCCGGTTTCGAGCAGGCCGAAACGAATCTTCGGAAAAAGATCGACGATCCCGCCGCCGACGAGCGAAACCATCGCCGTAGTTAACGTGAGCGGCATAGAGACCGCTTTGGCGCCCCAGAAATGATCGAACAATTCCTGGCCGACGGTGGGATACATTCCCGTGACGGTGTGAACGCCGACGCCGACGTCGAGTTGTTCCACGGTTTCCCAGAAGGGGTAAAGATCGGGATGATCGAGGGTGCGCGTGCCGACGGTTCCCGCAACCATGACTCCGACCGCGCCCTGGGATTTAACTGCATGTTTCAATTCTTCCGCCGCCGCTTTGGGATCTTGCAAAGCGACGATCGCGGCGAACCGCAGTCGCCCGCCGCTTTGGGCGCAGCGCTCGGAAATCCAAGTGTTGTACGCGCGGGCGATTGCCGTGGCGAGACCGGCGTGCTCGAGACTATTGATCGACATCAAAACATTCGGATAGATCACCTGGAGGTCGATGCCTTCGAGATCGAGATCGGCCAGGCGGCCGGGGACATTGCTCAGATCGAGATCTTTGACCGAGAGCGTCGGCGTTGTATTGGCGATGCTCCCCGGTGTGCCGGGGCCCCAGCCGAAGGGCTTGGTGATGAGGCGACCTTCGATCAAGTAGAATCCGCGTCCGTCGTCGAACGTGACGAAGCGCGGCCGGTTCCGATAGAATTCCTTGTCCAGGTAGATGTCAAAGACCTCCTGAGGAATTTGCGTGTGACCGTCGGCATCGATGATCATAAAATCTCCTCCGTGGCGGATTAACGTTTCAATTCTTGTTGCACGGTTCGAATGAGGTTCCAATCGACAAAATCTTTCGGCGTAAACGTTGATTGGGTGATCTTGGCATCCTGCTGCGAGCGTTTGATCGCCGCATTGACGATTTCATCTGACGCCTCGCCTCTTAAATTGTATGTGGTGATCGTGGCATCATACGCCAATTGGCTGGTCTCCCGGTCAAGATTCCAATCCTTTTGGATCAATGCGACCGCGTCGTTCGGATTATCGACCGCGTAGCGAAGACCGCGCACCAGCGCGCGCAACATGTGGCGAACCTGATTGGGATTATCACGCAATTTCATGCGGCGCGTTACCAGGCCGTTTTCAACGTACCTGGGGAGAAAATCTGGTCCGGAGACGAGCCGGATGAAGCCCTTGCGGACCGCCATGGCATCGTAAGGCGGCGACAAGGTGGCTGCGGCGACAACTCCCGAGAAAAGCGCCGTAATTCCTTGCGTCACGTCGATAGTTGAAATCAACTTAACGTCTTTTTCTGGGTCCAAACCGAGATGCCGCACCATCTCGACGGTGGCGAAATAGTGGCTGCCGCGCGTGCCGCCGTGGCCGATGATACCGCCGCGCAGGCTCTTGGCGTCTTTGATGTCCGGTCTGCTGATCAAATACAGCAGCGGCTTGTCCGCCGCCACATAGGTTGCAACCAGCGGCGCGCCGCCGACCGCGGCGGCCAAACCGGAATTGAACGCAGTGATGTAGTCGAGATCACCGGAAACCAGTGCGGCGATGGCAGTGCTGGTCTTGGTCGTAATCGGCTTTAAATCGAAATCTTCGCTGTCAAAAATCCCATAACGATGAGCGAGATAGATCGGCAGATTGAGCACCTGCTTGGCGGAAAGCCCGAGGGTGACCGGTTCAAGCTTGCGCGTGGGACTTGGTTTTTCTTGAGCCAGGATGTGAGAAGGTTGCAGTAGCAAGAATAAAGAGACGCACAGGACGAGAGAGACAGTTGTTTGGTAGGGCAGATGACTTGCCGGCGGCCCAACGCATTTCATGGATCGGATCATAGTTCCGACTTCGGTCCATGCGCAAGAGTATGTTCCTTGTTGACTACTTGAGTTGCACGGTGATGATTCGCCAAATAATTTGATTGGAGCAAAATTTTGAAAAGTATTCTTTATACCTTGTTCATCTGGTCGGTGCGTGTCATATACGCCGAGGCGGACAAGCGTTTACTTGTTCAAACTGTTAGGCAACGGGATTCCGAAGCTCCGGTGAATTCCCCCTCGCCGGCGAAGCGGGAGAGGGCAGGGGTGAGGGTAACTAGCGTGAGCCGGCTTTAACCTTCCGCAGAT
>VBKX01000401.1:545-2128 GCA_005879435.1 Deltaproteobacteria bacterium | reverse complement strand
GGCAGTGATCGGCTCCAGCACCGCGGCTTTCAACGCGCTCGATAACTTTATTTCGAACTCGTCACCGGCGGGCGGTCCGGCACCACGTTGGTCACCGCCGGAGATCTTTCCAGGATCCTCAATGCGTCGACTCCGACACGAAGCGCGATACCGGGGATACTTTGATACAGGCGCATTACCTTGAAGCGCGTGCCAGCCAGTTCCGCCAGAATGTAACCCTGAGCGTCGTAGATTGCGGTTCGTTGCAAGGCCAGAAGCACGTCACTCAATTGATCTTCGCGCTGCCACGGTGTCCGTAATCCCGCGAGCACGAGAACGGTGCCGTCGGTCGCGGCGCGTTTGAAGAGCTGGAACGGTACTTTCTCCGTGACGGCGCCTTCCGCATGTTTGGCGGTCGATTCACCCCATGCGCGATTGTCATCGCGCGTAATCGCCAAGCTCAATGGTGAGCGATCGAGCAAGACATTGGTCACAATCGGCAACCTCGCCAACTCGGCCAAGGCATCTGCGCCTACTTCCAAGGCGATGCCGGGAACTTCTTCATAGCGGCGTAGGAGCTTGTAGTTCTTTTTCTCCAACGTAGTCAGGAGATCGCTTTGAATCGACGCGATGGCCGTACGCTGCGAGCGTAACTCGTCGTCGCTCAGTCTTGATTCCATTTCCCAAGGCACCTTTAAGCCAACCAGCACCATGACGGTGCCGTGGGCGGCGGCCTCGTCGATCACTTCGCGCGGGATTTTTTCTTGACTTCGCGCGGCCGAGAAAGGCGCAGCGAGGAGTAGGAGGACAACACAACAACTCGTCCCTAGGAATCTTTGGCTCCGAACGGATGACTTCATAAGCACTCTCGATCCGATTTTTCGGCCTGCCGATTTAAGGGAAAAAAAGCAAAGCAACGCTTACCCGGAGATGATTGTATACCCCGGTGGCACAGGATGTCTAGATATCTTCAAGCGGTGCTTTAAAGGCGATTGCGCGCCATGGTGATCGTCGGAAAGCGAATGATGTTGAACCCCTGACTGGGCTTTGATATTCGGGGTTCGAGAATATCTTTCTTAAAGATGAGCTTGCCGCGTGTGTGCGGCACGAGGGAGGTTAAATCGTATGCCGACCATCGATTCGGATGCTCACGTGGTTGAATCGGAGCGCACCTGGGACTATATCGACAAGGCCGATCAAAAATATCGCCCGTTGATCGTCAAGCCGCGCGGGGAGAGCGGCGGCGAATATTGGTACATCGACGGCAAGATCCGCGGCCTGGTGCGGATCGTTCTGACGGCGCAGCAGGTCGCCGACGTGGCCCAACGCACCGGCCGCGACATGAACAGTTCGCAAGAAACCCGAGAAATGGAAAACGTGGCGGCGCGGCTCAAGCACATGGACGAGCTCGGCATCGACATCCAGGTGCTTTATCCAACTATGTTCATCGAGCAGATTGCCGATAAGCCCGAGTGGGAGATCCCGATCAGCAAAGGCTATAATCGCTGGCTCGCCGACATTCATGCACAAGGCCCGGGGCGTCTGCGTTGGATCTGCGTCCTGCCCCTGCTCGATATGAGCGCGGCGCTGGAAGAGCTTAAATT
>VBKX01000401.1:0-511 GCA_005879435.1 Deltaproteobacteria bacterium | reverse complement strand
AGGCCAACGCATGATCACCGATCCATATTTCTACCCGCTCTACGAAGAGATGAGCCGCCTCAATCTCGCCGTCGGCGTCCACGTCGGCAACGCCAATCCGTACGTGATCGATTTGGTCTCGCAGTACAACGGCGGCGGCAGTTTCTGGAAATTTCGTATCCCGGTTATCGGCGCGTTCCACTCGGTGATCATGAGCGAGGTGCCGCGGCTTTTTCCAAAGCTGCGCTTTCACTGGGCCGAAGCCGCCGCGCAGTGGATTCCCTACGTCGTTAAAGACTTTCAACGCCGCTGGGGCGCTATCGGCAGAGCTTTGCCGGAAAACCCGCTCAAAGAATATCGCCAGTTCGTCTCGTGCCAGACCGACGACGACGTCGACTATGTGCTCAAATACTCCGGCGAAGAAAATTTAGTCATCGGCACCGACTACGGCCACAACGATCAATCGACCGAGATCGAGGCGCTGCGAAATCTGAAGAGTCAGGGCAGTATCACGCCGCGGCAGTACGAGAAG
>VBKX01000404.1:10839-15734 GCA_005879435.1 Deltaproteobacteria bacterium | reverse complement strand
TCGAGCCCGTTTTTACCTACAAAGTGAAAGTAGTAACTGTTCTGCCGCAACGTCATCAGCACCCTACATCTAGCAAGATCAGGCTCTTATGCTTTGGCATTTTCGTTGCAACGCTGAATCAACGAAAAGTACGCCGGTGCGAAGGGGAGTGTCGATGGATAAGGAAACATTTCGTGAGCAGCTACTCTGTGTCATGGAGCGAAAGAACCACTGGGCTTGGCCATCGTTTACTTCTGGCCGTGTCCTGAAGGATCGGCTGCATTTCCACTTCGAGCAAGAGTACGAAACGTACGTTCGTGACTTTCCGGTCCTGGTAGGCCGAGCTTATGTCCGCTGTCCAGTTCCCGAAATCCGCCGAAGCCTGGCAGAAAACTTGTACGAAGAGGAAACCGGAGGTCTCGTCGCCGGCAGCCCGCACCCTCTGTTGTTTCTTGAGTATCCGCGCGGCCTCGGCATGGATCTCCATCGGTTCGAACACGTGCAGCTACTCCCCGCCGCGCAGCGCTATCGTAACTTTCTCGACGACGCGACCCAGCACTTCGGCTGGGATATCGCGGCGGCGATCGTTACCATATTTGTCGAAGGTTCATGCGATGAACGCTCGGCGTTGGATCCCGGGAGTCATCCTGTGTCACCGCCGCTGGAACAACATCCACTCGTAAAGTATTACGGCTTGTCCGTGGATCATCTAACACTCACCCAGGCGCATCGCAAAGTCGAAGGCTGTCATCGCGCGGCGGCGTGGAAGGCGATTATCGATCACGTTGTGCCAATGCGGCGCGGCGCAGTCGTCCGGGCGATGAAAGATGTCTTAGAATTCTGGTTAGGGTATCGCGACGCCGTGGCGGAAATTTGCGGCCTGGAGCGCAATGGGATAGGCACGGACAGAGCGCTTGGCCGTACGGCAGCGACCACCGCATGAGCCGGCGCTACCCGATGGCCTCGCCGCGATAGCTGCGCGCGAGAATCTGCATCGGATTGAGCGGGCGGCGTCCGTTGCCTTGCTCAATTTGCAGCGCCGCAAGCGGACAATCTGAACACGTCACTTTGGGATTGTCATCCGCCATCGCTTGGAAGGCGCGGCTACCCCATTTCATAGACTGCTCGAAGTTTTCCTTTTTCATCGCCCAGGTGCCGTCGTGACCGGAACATTCTTCGACAACCTTGACATTGGTATCCGGCAAGAGCGAAAGCACATCACGGGTTTTGTAGCCAATGTTTTGCGCGCGCAAGTGGCAAGGCATGTGGTAACTGAGATTGCCCGCCCCGGTTTTGAAATCCTTCTTGAGCTTTCCTTGGGCTGCTAATCCGGCGAGGAATTCCATCGGATCCATAGTTTGCGCGGCGAGCTTTTTGGCTTCGTCGGTACCGAGCAGTCGCGGATATTCGACACGAATCATCTGCGAGCAAGTTGGATTTGTCGCGATAACTTTGCGCCCGTCTTTCACGTGCTGAGTCAAGCTATCAACGTTTCGTCTAGCTGCCGCAATGGCGCCATCCATGTCGCCGTTATGCCAGAGCGGCATGCCGCAGCAGCGCTCGTAAGCAAAGGCGACGTCGATGTTGTTGTGCGCCATGACTTCTAATGTGTCGGTGCCGATTTCCGGTTGGTTGTAGTTCACATAGCAGGTAGAAAAAAACGCGATTTTGGCCGCCGGCTCGCCCCGTGGCGTTTTGTGGTGGCCGTCGAACTGCGCGGCGAAAGTCTTGGACGCGAAGCGCGGAAGTTTTTTATCTTTGTGAATGCCTACCACGCTGTGCATGAGTTGGCGGTTAAGCGCATTCTCGTTGCCCCAATTTGCCAACGGAGCAGTTGCGGTCCCAAGTTTTCCGACTAGATCCGGATTGCCCAGCAGTTTGTCGACTAGCGGCACGCCTTTCTTTTTCACTCCCAGCGCTTTCGCGCGAGCGATCAAGCGCGGAAAATCGATGGCCCATTCGTGATCGCCTGGAGTGTAGGGGCATTTGATGTAGCAAAGCTTGCACTGAAAACAAAGATCGACGACTTTGCTGACGTCCTCCGCTTTGAGTTTCTTGGTATCGACTTCGGCGTATTTGCCTTCCGTGCAATAGCCGTCGATGGCATCGAACATGGTCGGAAAACTACCGCAATATTTTACGCACATGCGGCAGTCGGCACACAGACTGAAGACACGCTCAACTTCGGAGCGCACATCCTTTTCATCATAGTATCTGCCATCGGTCGGATCGTAAGCTGGATTGTTGGCCACGCGAATACCCCTCAGGACTGACCGTCAATCAACATTACTCCATGGTGTTGGGTGGAAACAACCCGGAGCAAAGCGCTCAAAACGTTGGCTGTGAGGTGCCATCTAATCCGGTCCATATGGGCGTCGAGTCGGTCCCAGACCCTGACACTGAGGTTGAGATTCGGAGGACAAGCCTTTGGTTTCACAAAAGGTTTTGAACTGAAAAATTGCTTTAATACGGGCGTGCGCAGGGCCGTTAACGTTGCTTGGTCTGGGTCGTCTAATGGTGCGAGGAGGTTTTTATGATGAAGAAATTATGTCTAACTTTAGGGGTTGCGGGATTCGTATCCGTAATGGTGTTTGCCAACCCTGGTGTAGCCGACGCGAATGCACGCAATCGCACTAAGAAACTCGATCAAGCGGCGCATCGCGAGCTGCGAAAAGATCAGGCCGAGTTACAGCGAGACCGCGCGGATCTATCGCGCTTATACCGGAGTGGCGCGCGCCGGAGCGAAATCGATGGGAAGAGAGCTGAGATTCGCGACGATCTAAGAGAAATCGGCCAGGATCGCCGGTCGTTGTACAGCGATTACGGGGACTATCGCTATGACCGCTATCGCAATGGCAACGGCTATGGCATACGGCAATCGCGGTCGCTCCGATCGGAACGATAACGGCTGGTGGAATTGGGGCAACAATCGCTTGGATAATAGAGACCGCCGGGTTTGGGATTACCGTCACGATTAGCTTTTAGAGCCGAAGAGAATAGCCGCAGTTAGATTCCCATCCATCAGGAGGCGGAACCGTTCCGCCTCCTTTCTCCTGCAAATTCTTGACTTCCCTTTCGTCGCGGTCCTATAAGCGAACAGACGCACACTTCGCGGAAGGACCGACATGATCATAGATTGCGATACCCATTTGATGCCGCGCGACGCTTTTGACGGCGTTGCTGGCAGATTCTCTCAACTTAAACCTGCGCTCAAGTTCAACGACCAAGATTTGTACGTTGACGTCGAGTTTCCCGGCTATCCGGCAGAAATGCCGGGTACGAGCCCATTGCTCGCGCCCGGCTCCGGCGCCATGTTTAGAAGCCTTTGGAATATCGAAGATCGCATGAGTGACTACGATCATAGGCTCGGAATCGAACGCCACGTGGTCTTGCCGCAGTTTTCCGGCTGGTGGAGGCGCTTTTGAGGCTGATGAGAGAGCATGAGGGGCGAATCCTAGGGGTCGCGCTGATCCCGTTGCAGGATGTATCAGGTTCGATCCGCGAGACAACATGGGCCAAGGAAAACGGTTTCTGTGCCGTCGTGCTCGATAAAGTTTTTCCGGGAAGAGATCATCCCTGCAGCGAGCCGTTAGGAAGCCATCGCGAGCTTTGGCCTTTTTTCAGCCGTGCCCAAGAGTTATCGATGCCGATATATCTGCACAACGTCCAGCACGGTCACCGCATGAGTAACTTGCCGCCGTTCCAGCGCGACGGTCTGTATATTTTTGCGCCGCAGGAAGGGCACATGAGTTTAGTGTCGCTATTTACCAGCGGGCTTTTGGATGAGTTTCCCCAGCTGCAATTTATCTACACCGAGGCCGGCACGGCTTTTATAAAACCGCTGGTGCAATGGCTAGATCGCGTTTTAGAGCGGCCGCCGGTGGATTATGACGATCAGGAAGCGCCGTTGACGAATCGTGGGCCGTTAACCAAGATTGGCGAGCGGCTGCGAAGGGCCAGGGCGCTTCATCCCGCCGAGGTTTTTCTTGAAAAGAACCAGCAGAAAGCCAGTCACTATTTCAAAAATAATTTCTACTTCACCATCGAAACCGAAGAGGCGGAATTGCCCGAGGCCCTAGAGTTTCTGGGCGCGGAAAGATTTCTTTTCGCGACCGATTACCCGCACGACGATCCCGGTGGACGAATGAAGTTCGAAGACGTGCGTCTACTGCGCGATAATCGGCAAATTGCCGAGGACGCCAAAGAACTGATCCGCTGGAAAAATGCACAGCGACTTTTCAGCTTGACGGTCTGATTATCGTGGCTATACCGCAACGCTACAACACGGGCTACAACATCGGTGTCGGCGGCGCGGTGGTGCGCGAGGACAAGCTTCTCTTCATTCGGCGCGCTTCACGTCACGGTCGCGGCAACTGGCAATTACCCGGGGGTTTCATCGAGCCGGATGAGACCATCGAGCAAGCGGTGGTGCGTGAGGTTCAGGAGGAATCCGGAGTAACTGCGGAGGTGGAAGCGGTCCTCGGACTACGTAGTCGGTACGATCCCGATAGCGGCAATGGCATTTACGTCATTCTGCTTTTGCGGCCAGTGAGCGGCGAACCTAAGGCGGACGGACAGGAAACCGACCACGCCGAATATTTTACCCTCGACCAAATACGCCAGCTCAATCCTCTACCGCCGGTGAACTGGGAAATCGCCCAACGGGTTCTTTCCGTCGACCGGCGCATTCTGTTGCCCAAGCCTCTCACTAATTTAAACGGCGCAAAGTTCACGCTGTTTGTCGGCTGATCCCCCCGGAAGCTCACATCGAGCGCTTTATTGGAACAGGAATCCGGTGAGAAGAGTTGAGCGGCTATTAACGTTCGGTTGGTGTGAGAATGATTACCTTAATCAGCAACTCGGGGGTGGATTTTCCCGCTAGCTCGTTTGACATGATGGCGGTTTTCTTCTCTGAC
>VBKX01000404.1:0-10659 GCA_005879435.1 Deltaproteobacteria bacterium | reverse complement strand
GATTGTCGCGGCGGCGGACGACAAACTCGACATCCGCGCTCGGCTCGGTCATCGGGGATAGCGACCGTTCAGGGACAAATATCCCGGAACGCAGCGGACCGCTGAGCGTTGTGCCGATGTCGAAAGCATCGCCGCTGGATCGGAAGTTTTCTCTACCGGTAGCAACTTCTTGCGCCTGAATGGGCGAACGGCGTGGCGCGTCTTTCAACTCTGTCGCGTCAGTTTCCGTTTTGGCTGATGGCGGGGCTGCCGCCGGTGCCTCATCTTTTGACAACCGGGAGTCCACAACGTTTTTGCGCCGCGCTTCTGCGGCGGACTGCGGGGCGATCGTTACGCTAGGGTTAAGATCACGCTTGGCAACTTTGGCGAGAGGCTGCGCGGGCGCCGCAGGATGGGCGGAATCACTCGCGGAATCTGCTTTCCGTTCGGATGGCAACTGCACTACCGGCACGGGCGCGCTCAGTTCGTCCCGCTGGTTACTCTTAATTTGTGATTCCTTCTGGTAGAGAAAGACCGCCAAAATCGCAACCAAGACGACGGCCGTGGCTTGCATCGGCATCCCAATTTTGAACGGCGGGAATATCCTATGCCAGAGCTTGGGCTTGACCTCAATCTCGCGTACTTGGGCCATTATCCGCTGAGCAAAGCCCGCCGGCGGGTCGAGCATCGGGAGCTGAGCCAATTGTTCAACGCAATCGAGGATTCCATCGGCTTCGTCGCGACAAAGAGGGCAAGACAGGAGGTGCATTTCGATGCTTTTTATCCGGAGCGAGTCAAGCGACTTTTCCAGATAGTTTGAAAGCTCGATTTGCACTTCTTGACAATTCATATCGCTTTCCTCCCCGCGTAGAAATACGGCGCGAGCCGCGCTTTGAGAGCTTGACGTGCCCTATGCAACCGGGATTTCACTGTTCCCACAGGAATCTCGAGCACGCGCGCGACTTCGTCGTAGGGAATGTCTTGCAGGTCTCTGAGCAGGAGAACTTTCGCGTCTTCCGGGTCCAGTTGGCTCAAGGCATTTTGCACTCGTTCACGAATTTGTTTTTTTTCTAATGTTTCGGCAGGGCCGGGCTGGGGGTCGCTGAGCTGATCGGCACTTTCGATCGGCATTGTCCGCTGCTGTCTCGCGCCGAGGCTTTTGCGCCTCGTGCTCGTATGGTTTAGCGCGATCCGGTAGAGCCATGTGGAAAAATTGGCATCCCCGCGAAATTGACCAACGGCGCGGAAGGCGGACAAGAATACTTCTTGGGAAACCTCAGCGGCCTCGTCGTAATCACCAAGCATGCGATAGACCAGATTAAAAATCGTCTTTTCGTGACGGCGAACCAGTGTCTCGAAGGCGTCCGTTTCTCCGCGCTGCAGCCTCCGGACGCATTCCGCGTCGCTGATCCCGTCCGACACCATCGCGTTTGACTGATTAGACAAATCCTTCAAGAAAAGGTTCCCGGTTCGGCGGCCTCACCTAAGGTAGCGAGAATGGGGCAAGTTTACCAATCTTAGTTACCCCGTGGCTAGTCCCGGGGGCCTCGACAGGGCTTGCTCGGGCGGACTTATCCAGCCGGTTATTTAGACGACCGGCGAGCTGCTTAAGTCTATTGACCTCCGGGGAGCCGAGGCGATTGAGTGTAAAGGCGGTTTTATTGTGCCAAAGCGGCTCATCGAGGTCGATCCAACGGCGGCACTGCTCACCGTCCGGGGTTCCCGGGATGGGTGAAAATTCGGAAAGCATCACTTTGATTCCTAGCTCATGCGTCAAGTGCATCGATTCCTCGACGGACTGTTCAGCACTATTTGGATGACCGACGATCAGATAGGCGTGCAGGCATGATGCATCCGCGCCTGCGCTCATCAAGCTTGTTACCGCCCGGTCGAGTTCGTGGGAATAAACTTTGCCTCCGGTCTTTTTTTGCCATGCGTAGGCGCCGCTTTCGAATCCCAGATAAAAATGCTTAAAGCCGGCGTCAACCATCGACTGCGCCAGAGTGCGGTCGATGAAGCGCGCGTTGAGCGCGTTGGGCGTGTGAAAATTTACTCTGATGTTGCCTTTGAGGACCGCCCTTAGGAACGGTTTGAGAATCTGCTCCGGCTGATAGAGCAGGGCATCTTCATAAAATGCGACGTGTTCGACGCCAAGTTGGTTTAAGAATTCCAGCTCGTCGATGGATCGCTCGATCGGCCGAGCGTGAAACTTTGGGTACACCTGAGGCACGGAACAGTAGGTACAGCGAAACGGGCAGCCATCGGCGAGCTTGAGTACGCCGGTCTGCAACTTCGGATATAAATCCCAGAACGGCATGCAGCCGTCGTCTGGTGCTGATTCGAGAAAATGCCACAATGGCGCGAGATCGGTACCGTTGACGACGAAATCGGCGCCAAGCTGCTGCGCGTGCACCGCGCAGATCGTCGCGTACACGCCGCCCAGGACAATTTTGGTTTTCGGTGAAAAGACGCGGAGAGCATCGATGATTTCCTGCACGCCAATATACCAATAAGTCATAGCGGTTTGCACCAGGACAAAGTCGAAGGGTGCCTGACTGGCGAGAAAATTTTGGAACTCGGCTCGCGGCAGACCGAAACGACGATAATGGCGCGGAATACCCGCGAAGATCGTCGGCTTGGCTACAATCTCAGAGTAAAATTCACCGCGTTCCCAGCGGTCGGTCCGATAATTTCCCGGCGGCACTCGCGCATCGAGGCGGTCGAGGAAATCGAATAGACTGAAGTCGGCTTGCCCGCGCAGAAATCCGGCCACGCGCAGCAGGCCATACGGCTTCAGCCAGAAATCATAAGCGGAGAAATCATAAATCGGCGGATTGACGAGAAGGATACGCGGCTTCATGCGAATGCGCAGCTTTGAACGATCACAGCGGTTCGTTCCACAGGTGACTGAACTCGGTGGCGACAACCTGCGCGTACGGCACCGGCCCGGAGAGTAGACTGATATCCTTGGCGAAGCGGTTCATGCTGGCAACTTTTTCTTCGGATATTCGCGGATCGTAGTAGGGGAGGTCGCGCTCCACCAGCTCGGCGATCAGCTCTGCTTCAGACGGCGGAAAACGCTTCTTGCCCACTTCGGTTGCGCGGCTCGGGTCTGCTTTGAGCGCTTTATGCGCTTTCATGAGCGCACGGATGGCTCCGGTTGCTGCCGTCGGTTGTTCGCGGATCAACTTATCCGTGGCGACCAGCGCAGAAAAAGTATAGTGACGAGCGGCCGGCGGACCGTCTCCGCGGCGCACGTCAAGAACCATGGTGCCCACGCCGCGCCGCAACGCGACTTCGCAACCCATACCATTGGCCCAAAAGCCGTCGAGCTTGCCGTCTTCAAGCGCCTTGGCGGCGGAGAGTCCGAACGAAACGTTGGGGCCGGCAGCGCCCGGGATAGGAATAATTTGCACGTTATTTTCTTCCGGATCGATGCCCGCTTCGACGAGCATTCGTTGCAAACTCAAATTTACGCCGGGCGCAGCGCCGATGCGCAGCCCCTTAACGACGCTTAAATCCCCGCGCTTGGGATGCAAATCACTGCGGATGACCAGAAACCAGTAAGTGTGCTGTCCGCAGGCGGCGAGCAATTTTGCGCCGCGCCACTCCGGGAAGGCGAGTAGCGTCGCGTGCGCCGAGCCGACGACAAAATCAAGCTCGCTATCACGCAAAGCTTCGAAGGTTTTCGGTATGGGGAACAATAAATCGACCGAAGCGTCGAACCCTTCTTCCTTAAAAAACCCCAGCTCGACTGCGGCGATGATAGGGAAATAGGAATTCGATACCAAATCCGGAACCGCGATGCGAAGCATGGTTACTCCTAAGTAACAATTTTAGGCGTCTTTAGATGACTGGAACGGTTGGAACTGCTGGAACGTCTGGAACTGTTCCAATCGTTCCAAAAGTTCCAGCAGTTCCAAAAAACTAGATCGAGCATGAAGATGCCAATGAGATCAGTCCGCCAGTGGCACGGTCATGAAAACATGCGGCTCGTTGCCAAGCACGCGCGAGATATGCCCTTCGCCGGTGGTATCGTCGGCGAGCATCACATCGCCGGTCTTGAACACTCGCTTAACGGCGTTGCTGGCTTCGATCTCCCAGGCGCCGGACAGGGTCACGAGGAATTGACGGCGGGGCGCCGGGTGGCGATCGATAACGAGTCCCGCTGGGGCGCAGCGGAAAACCGCGCTGGTGGCGGCGCGCGCGTCGGTTGTGAGCATCGGCTGATTGCCGCCGAATTTCAGCTCGATTTCTTCAAAGTGTGATTTTTGATCGTTGCCGGTAAACAGTCTGACAATCTTCATCGGTCCTCCCGAATAGCGAATAGGTGGATGTATTCCCAGCGTGCTGAAATGGATTCGGCACAACTACAGCGGAGTCTGCCGGCGATCCGTGGCCTGATGCCATTTCTTTTCGGCATCCCTGCCAAAGATCAGTGATTTATCGGCGGGAATGACGAACCACGCGTTGTTTTTGATTTCGGCTTCGAGTTGTCCCGGCGCCCAGCCCGCGTAGCCGAGCATGATCAGGGATTGTCTCGGTCCTTTGCCCGCAGCGATCGCCTCGATTATTTTGATGTCCGAAGTCATGGCGATCCCGTCTTTCACCTTCGTTGAGTTTTCCAACTTGACATCGTCGCTGTGCAGTACAAAGCCCTGCAGGCTGCTCACCGGACCGCCGTAGTGGACAACAACTTCGCGCTTGGAACCTTTTGTCGCCGCGCCGAATCCTTTGAGCAGATCGTCAATGGGACCTTTAGCCAAAGGGCGATTGATGACCAGCCCTAGAGTGCCTTCGGAGTCGTGTTTGACCATGTAGATAACGGTCTCGACGAAACGCGGATCGGTCATTTCCTCGGTGGCGACCAAGAGTTGCCCGGCAAAATCCGCCTCGGTTTCCGCGGCGATGGATGCATGCCATAGCAAAGGCAGGCAAGCGAAGACTGCGAGCGCGCGTATCGATATTATAGAACAAGATCTGGCAGAGCGATCCTGGTTGAAGATCCACTTCATAAAAATTGACAATCGGCAAATTCAGCCGCGTACTTTGGGGCCGACACTTTCAATATTGATGCGAATGATGACGCGTCGTTCACGCGCCATGCGCTCATGAAATTCCGGCCAGCTCTTGTGCTCGCCGTAGGCTTGGCGCTGCAGATAGGTAAGTATGTCGAGCGCGTCAGGTAGAGAAATGATCTCTGCGGCACCATTGATCTGCACCCAACCTTCGCCGTGAAAAGAACTCGTGATGGCACACAGCGCGGCGCGCGGATCGCGCCTTAAGTTGTTGACCTTGTAAGCGGTCTCTCGGCTGCTGATAATCGCTCTGCCTACGCTATCCAGACCGACCGTTACCGGCGACATCTGCAGGTTGCCGTTCTTGCGCCGCGTCGCCAGAATGCCCCAGTGATGCTCTTGTAAGAATTCCTTAGCTCTTTCGATCTCGACTGGAATAAATTCCGCCATTGCTTAAGCACCTCAAAAGATCGACCGATTGTGACTGAAACGATCTCCGACACTAGAATACAGGTCGAGCCGTTTGCAAGAGCCTGCCGCATCCCTTGGCGCGTTTACGACTTCTTCGCCTTGACCGGTTACCTTCCTTGCCCTATAACGAAAGCATAAAGAGGAACAACGGATGGCGATGACGGTTCCACATATGACGCTGCCTGAAATTTTGCCGGTGTTTCCGCTGACCGGGGTCATGCTGCTTCCGGGTACGGTGCTGCCGCTGCACATCTTTGAGCCGCGTTATCGCGCGATGGTCGAAGACGCGATCGAAGGTGGAAAAATTTTCGGTATGATTCAGCCTTACGTCCCGCAAGACGATAACCGAGGTCCCCAATCGGACGCGGAAAATTCGGCTCCGGATTTATATAAGGTCGGCTGCGCGGGTTATATCGAGCAATGGGAAAAACTGCCGGACGGCAGGTTTTTTGTCCAGCTTAAGGGCGTCAATCGATTTCGCTTCTCCGAAGAGGTGGCGCTGCAGCGGGGTTACCGGCGAGTCAAAGCGATCTATCGGGAATTTTCCGACATAAGCGCCGAGCAAAGCTGGCAGTGCAATCGATCGGCGGTGCTGGAAGCGCTGGCAACCTACGGCAAAGCTCATGGCATGCAAATCCGGCCGGAACAGGCAGAAAAATTTTCCGACCTGGAATTAGTAAATCTTCTCAGCGTGTCACTGCCGTTTCATCCGGCGGAAAAGCAGGCGCTGCTGGAAGCGCCCGGTCTGAAAGACCGCGAGCTCATGCTGATCAACTTGCTGCAGCTGGGCGCCGAACCGGTAGATCTCGCCGCCGACACGCCGTCGCGAACCCTTAACTGATCCGCGGGCCCTTCCTTCTATTTTCAAATGACCGGAAAGCTATTTTTCATTCGGCTCGCCGCGTGCATCAGTCTACAATTCGGAGACGGAATTGAACACAGCAGTAGTTCAGCAATCTCCGATTTCTAAGCGGTCTGGACCTTCAGTTAGCCAGTTAATCGCCCGATCTCAGCAGTGTGGTTTATCCCGTCTTCAAGGAAAACCCTAGAGTTCGTCTCTAAAATTATCTAAAATCGCCCCTTCCAGCCCGCCGGCCGGGCGGAGGTTAGGAATGGTTAAGAAGATATCCACAAAGCTTGAGAAACACGGTCATACGCGGGTGGATAATTATTACTGGCTGCGCGAGCGGGAGAGCGCGGACGTCATAAGTTATCTGAATAAGGAAAACGATCGCGCCGCCAAAGAGATGGCGCATACGCGCGAATTTGAGGAGAGGCTTTTTGAGGAGATCAAGGGACGTTTCAAGCAGACCGACATGTCGGTGCCTTATAAGCGCGACGATTATTACTACTACACGCGCTACGCGCAGGGGAAAGAATATCCGATTTACGCGCGCAAGCGCGACGCTTTGGATCGGCCGGAAGAAATCATGCTCGACGTAAACGCTCTGGCCGAAGGACACGAGTTTTTCTCGGTGGGTGGTACGGCGGTGAGCTCGGGGCAGGACACTTTGGCTTACGCGGTGGATATCGAGGGCCGCCGAATTCATACGGTCCATTTAAAAAATCTTAGCACCAGGGAAATACTTCCGGACGTGCTGCCCACTGTGACGGAAAATCTCGCCTGGGCGAACGACAACAAGACTTTATTTTATGGCAAACAGGACGAAACGACACTGCGCCAATTTCAGATTTATCGACACGTCGTCGGAACGGATCCAGCGATGGACCAATTGGTCTACCAAGAAGACGACGAAACTTTCGTCGCATATATTTTCAAAACGAAGTCCAAGAAGTTTCTAATGATCGTTTCGGCGCAAACCATCAGCCGGGAGTACCGCTATCTCGACGCCGACGATCCGCACGGCGAATTCAAAATCTTTCTGCCGCGCGAGCGCGAGCATGAATATCACATCAAGCATTTTCATGATCGGTTCATTATTCGCACCAATGATCACGCGAAGAACTTCCGTCTCTTGTCGACGCCGATGGAGAAACCCGAACGGAAGCACTGGCAAGAAATCATTCCGCATCGGGACGATGTTTATCTTGGCGACTTCGAGCTTTTCAAAGATTACTTGGTTTTAGAGGAACGGACGCGCGGCTTGACCCAGATTCGCATCGTTCCCTGGTCTGGGGGCGAAGATCACTACCTACAGTTCGACGAGCCGGCATATCGCGCGAGTCTCGGTGCTAATCTAGAATTTGACACCGTGACCTTGCGCTTTGAATACACTTCGATGAAGACGCCGCAGTCGATCTACGATTACAATATGGCGACTCGGCAGAAGGCGCTGCTCAAGCGGGAAGAAATTTTGGGGGGTTTTGATCCGGATCACTATATGACGGAACGGCTTTTCGCTCGAGCAAACGACGGCACGGAGATTCCGATATCGATCCTTTACCGCAAGGGCATGGAGAGAGACGGGCGCAGCTCACTCTTGCTCTACGGTTACGGTTCTTATGGATTGAGCATCGACGCGGCCTTCGCTTCGCCCCGGTTAACCTTGGTCGATCGTGGTTTTATCTTCGCCATCGCGCACATTCGCGGCGGCCAAGAAATGGGCCGCCAGTGGTATGAAGACGGGAAATTGCTAAAGAAGAAAAATACTTTCGAGGATTTCATTGCATGCGCCGAATTTCTGATTCGCGAAAAATTTACCAGTACGGAAAAACTTTTCGCCATGGGACGAAGCGCCGGTGGGCTACTGGTGGGGGCGATCAGCAACATGCGGCCGGATCTATTCAAAGGCATCGTCGCGGAAGTGCCGTTCGTCGACGTCATGACGACAATGCTGGACGCGTCGATTCCGTTGACTACCGGCGAGTATGACGAGTGGGGCGATCCAAACCAGAAAGAATATTACGAGTACATGTTGAGCTACTCGCCTTACGACAATGTCGAAAGAAAGGCGTATCCGGCAATGTTGATCACCGGCGGGCTGCACGACTCCCAGGTGCAATACTGGGAGCCGGCCAAGTGGGCGGCGAAACTGCGCGAGCTCAAGACCGACGACAATCGCTTGTTGCTAAAAACCAACATGGAGGCCGGTCACGGCGGCGCTTCCGGCCGTTTTCGCCGTCATCACGAAACCGCGTTCTCCTACGTATTTCTGCTCGACTTAGCTGGGATCAGACAATAGATGATCTTACGTGGCAAGATATTCCAGATTCCAGCATTGGACGCTGGATCTGTAGTTTGGACTTTGTAATCTAGAATTATTTTACTTTTCTTTCTTTCTCTCTTCCCAAAACTGCAGGCGTTCCTTGATCTGCTTTTCGTAGCCGGTGTCGGACGGTGTGTAGTAGCGCTTGCCGAGCAGTTCTTTAGGCAAGTGTTCCTGATTGACGATGTGGTCTTCGTAGTTATGTGCGTATTTGTAATCCTTGCCGTAGCCGAGTTCCTTCATCAAGGACGTCGGCGCGTTGCGCAAGTGAAGCGGCACGGCCAGCGCGCCGAGTTGTTGCACGTCTTCGGCGGCGGCGAGCATCGCTTTATACGAAGCGTTTGATTTGGGCGCCGTGGCAAGATAGGTCGCCGCTTGTGCTAACGGAATTCTGCCTTCGGGAAGTCCGATGAAATGAAACGCATCTTTGGCGGCGACGGCGACTTGCAGCGCGCGGGGATCTGCGTTGCCGATATCTTCAGCCGCGAAGATGACCATGCGCCTGGCGATAAAGAGCGGATCTTCGCCTGCCTCGATCATGCGCATCATCCAATAAAGCGCGGCGTCCGGGTTGCTGCCTCGCATGCTCTTGATGAATGCCGATATTACATTGTAATGTTCATCGCCCGCCTTGTCGTAGCGCAGCGGCGTTTTCTGCAGAGCCTCTTGCAAGTGCGGGAGTCCGATTTCCTTTTGTCCCTGTGCTTGAGCGAGCATGGCCGCCGCTTCCAATCCATTGAGCGCCACCCGGCAATCGCCCTGCGCCTGCTCGACTAGAAACGTCCGGCCCGGTTCGGAAATCGTGAGTTTCGTCGCACCTAGCCCGCGTTCGCTGTCCTGGAGAGCGCGGTCGATAACCTTACCGATCTCCGCCGGCGAGAGCGCTCTAAGCACCAAGACCTGACAGCGTGACAGCAGCGGCGAGATGACTTCGAAGGAGGGATTCTCCGTGGTGGCGCCGATCAGTGTCAGCGTGCCGCGTTCGACGTGCGGGAGAAAGTTATCCTGCTGCGCTTTGTTAAAATGATGGATCTCGTCGACGAAGAGCACCGTCGCTTTACCAACTCGCTGCAACTGCTCGGCCTCTTGAATAATCTTTTTGAGATCTTTTACGCCCGACGTCATCGTTTTGCCGCTGCCAGGTGGCCCCCAAAGAATCAAGGATTGAAGCGTTCCTGCCTCGCCCGCGCCATACAGAGGTTTTCCCGGACCCAGAAGATGGTCTTGACCGACAAGCTCGTCGAGTGTCGCGGGCCGCATCCTTTCGGCGAGGGGCCGTGCGAGAGTTTCCTTATTTAACGGTGCTGGCTCAAACAGAACCACAAATTTATGCTAGCACAGCTCCGGGGAGCGGTTATAGGGGAGAAGGGGCGACATTCGTTAGCGTAGGGACAAAGTAATGTGCTAAAATGAGTCGCAACGATTGAACCATGGCTACTGTAAATGACAAAGAGAATCCCTCTTTTATCCAAGGCGTCGCACCGCGAACCGTTTTGTTCGCCAACTCATCGATCTCCGGCAAACTTAGCTACAATTTGCCGGTCAAAATCGACGGCCATTTTACCGGGGAAATAAAGTCTACTGAACTCCTAGTGATCGGCGCCAATGCTCAAGTCGACGCGCATATTTCGGCGCGCCAGGTGCATTTGGAAGGCCGATTGGTGGGTTCGGTACAGGCGATGGGTTGTTTCGAGGTGATGCCGGGGGGATATTTCAAGGGCGAGGCACGCGTCGGTGAGCTCAAGGTTCACCCCGGTGCGATTTTTGACGGTAATGGCAACGTCTTAGGTGCCTAGAGGCCCAGCGCGAGCGCGATCATCTTTCCTCGCCGTAGAGCCGCGCGGCTTTGCCTGATCTTTCACGAAGGTAATAGAGTTTTGCGCGCCGCACCCTGCCGTGGGATACGACTTCCACTTTATCGATACGCGGCGAGTGAACCGGAAAAATGCGTTCGACTCCGACGCCGTAAGAGATCTTTCTTACCGTGAACATGGCCCGGCTTCCAGTACCCGACATCGCGATCA
>VBKX01000403.1 GCA_005879435.1 Deltaproteobacteria bacterium | reverse complement strand
AGGAGGACGTACCCTGAAGACTGCAATCCCAACAGAATCGCGCCGGCGCCGTGGTAGTGCGCTTTGTGATAACGCGCCGCCGGCCACTGAGCCAGATGGCCGATCAAACTATTGCCCGAAAGCTCGAACTGAGTGATGCGCACTCCCGCTCCCTTTACTTCGCGTTGATCTAAGTTCGCCGACTGTATGTCCATGATGAAATTGGTTTCCCAGATATGCTGCATGCCCGACTCATAACGCTTCTGGCCGACGTGAAAAAAATCGTCGGCGCCCGCGTAGCGATCGGCAAAATTATAAGGGCAGTTAAAAATGAATTCCTCGTTATGCACGATGTCCATCACCAGAGGCGTGTTGGTGACAGCTAGATACTTCACCGGCTGGCGCCCGCCGTTGATCAGCCGATGCCAGGTGTTGAGCGGCGGCGCGAATAAACTCCACGGCCCCCACTCGAACATTTGCTTGCGCCCGCCTTCTTGCCACACTTCCGTGGCGCCCTGGCCGTCGAGGATGCAGATCACTTCCTCGTAAAAATGTTTCTCGGCTTCGAGAGCCCCGCCCGCGGGACTCTCGCCGACGTACATGCCGGTGACGCCTTCCATACCGTAGAGATTGAGGAACGCCGCCTTGCCGCCGGTGCGCGCCCATGGCGCCATCGCGACGTCACGGACGTCTTCCAAGCCGTAACCGTCAATCACCGGGATGTTTTGGCTTGCCATCCATTTGAAATAAGTGGTTTTGTGAAACGCCGCCATCAAAGCTTTTATGCGTTCATCCTGTGACATAAGCGCCTCGCTCCCTAACGGTTTTTTTGAAATCGATCGAGCCTTACGATTTTTTTATCCCGGTGCGAAACCTATCACGGTCCAACAAGATCAGGAAGTCTTTTGAGATTGGACCAGGTTCAGTGGCGCGCATGCATGGTCGTCTAGGTCACTGGCAGAGCTGGATTCAATTATGGTAAGCATCCGCTAGCTGCGTAAAGTTCGCTCGAGACCAAAGGAATGTGAATTTATGAAAATCGGCAAAGTCGCAGGCGTTGAAACTCGCTTATTAGAAATGCCGTACACCAAGCCGTTGGTCACGGCGACGAATAATTTCACCGTCGCGCGCGGCTTATTGGTCAAAGTTGTTACTGACGGCGCCATCGAAGGCTACGGTTACTCGGATCTTTTTCCGCGCACAGGCGAAACGCCGCAGACTGCGCAGCATGTCATCGACACGGTTCTGAGGCCAAAAGTTGTCGGCAGAGAACTCGAAGATCTGGCGCGAGTTCGCGCCGACATCGATCATGCATTAACGGGAAACCCGCGCGCCAAGTCGTCTCTGGAGACGGCGATGGTCGACGCGTTGGCGCGGAGCTACCACATGCCGCTTGCCGTCATGCTTGGCGGTAAATATCGGAGCGAGATCAGAGTGATTAAAATGGTGAGTGTCGATACTCCGGAGAAAATGGCGGAGGAAGCAAGACAGTTGGCGCGCGACGGCTTGGCGCTGAAACTCAAAGTCAGCGGGAAAATCGAAAAAGATTTGCCGCGCGTGGCCGCTGTGCGCAAGGCCGTGGGCGACGACGTGTTTATCAAGATCGACGCCAATGAAGCTTACGACGCCAAAACTGCGATCCGTTTAGCCAAGAGTCTGGCCGATCACGGGATCGAAGTCTTTGAGCAGCCGGTGCCGCGCGATCAATTTGACGCGCTCCGGGAGGTGAAGCAGCATGCGCCGATCAAGATCGAAGCCGATCAATCGTGTCGTACCTTTGCGGATGCTCAAACATTGATTAGGAATCGCATGGTCGATTCGATCAACACTGGCATTGCCAAAGTCGGCAGCATCGGCGAAGTGCGCCGCATCGCCGAGCTGTGCGAGCTGAACGGCGTTCTTTGCGCGCTCTCGAACACGGCGGGCAGCATGGTCGGTGACGCTGCCGCGGTGCATCTTGCGGCGAGCACGCCGGGAATTTCTCCGCTGTGTGAGCTCGGCGAGTTCGAGGTGATTACCGGCGATCCGTTCTTCGGCCTGTCGGTAAACAATGGCGCGATCAGCGTGCCGGAGGGCGAGGGGTTGGGGGTCAGTTTGAGAGGTTTTTGAAAGGATGAAGGCGGAAGGATAAAGGATAAAAATGGCGAGTCAAAGCCAATCAGAGTTCGCCGCGGCCATCGACAAGATCGTCGCTGACTGCGATGACCGGCTTCAATGGGTGCGGTATTCGAAAAATCAGCTGACCCAAGAAGCAGCGCGGGTTTTGATCGAGCAATGGTCGAGCTTTACGCGTCACAGCCGGCAGTGCTGGGCGCATGTCGTGGGTAACTGTCCGATCATCGAAGTGCGCAAATTCATCGTTACTGAAAATCTTTACGAAGAAGAAGCGCAGGAAGGTCACTCGCATTTCGAAATTCTCGCAAGAATGGGGCTGGCGTTGGGTTTGACCCGCGACGATATCGTCAACGCCAAGCCGCTGCCGACAACAATCGTGGCAATGCACGCATGGGAGGCGCTGACTAAAAACCGCACGTGGTATGAGGGCTTGGCGGCGAAATCTGTTCTCGAGCGAACGAACAATCCCAGCTGCGGCAACTTTTCCCATCATCAAGCGGAACATTGGATGCGCCAACTCGGGCTGACGAAAGAAGACACCGAGTTCTGGTGGATGCACGATTCGGTCGATCAGATTCATGGCGACGGATCGCTCAAGTTGCTAGAAAAATATTTAACCAGCGACGCGGAGAAAAAGGCCGCCTTGCGCGCGGCGGAAGAGTCGATGATGGCCTGGCAGGTCTATTTCGACGGCTTCTATTATGAAGGACTCCGAAGAACCGCGGCGAAAAACTGAAACGCCGCGGGCTGGTTCAAAAACGGGAGCGAAGAGACTCAAAGAGGAGTTGGACATGGCGAAGCCGCAGGTAAAAAAATCATTGGAGACATTCAATCAGGAGTTGGCCGAGGCGCACATGACCGGCCAGTGGATTTACGAGGACTTACTCAATCGCGCCATCGGCGGGCCGCGACCGCGCGGCGATGCTTATCTGTGGCCGTGGCCGATGGTTCATGAAAAATTGCTCGAGGCCTGCGACGTGCTCGAGGAAAGCT
>VBKX01000399.1 GCA_005879435.1 Deltaproteobacteria bacterium | reverse complement strand
CAGTTCGCCCGCTAGCCAGGGATTCTCCTCCAGTAAGCGCCGCTGCGCGACGATGCCGTGATTGGCCGGGACAATGCCGGTTTTTTTGTGGAACGCTTCAACGACCGAACGCCCGCCGTCCGCGAACAATGTTTTCAAGCGTGGATTGCCTTCGAGAGGCGTACCGCCGTAGCGGTCGATATTTAGCTTGAACAGTTTCGGGTCATGGCGCGGCGCAAATCCGTAGGCAGCGTCGATTTCGCCTTTATCGAGCATGACGTCAAAGGTTTGCGCAGCCGTGAGCCAAGTCAAGGAAACGCCAGGCGGCCGGATATCCACGCCCAGCGCGCCGCCGTGACTCAGGTCTGGGATGCGTCCGATGAACCACGAAACGTCGCGCGCGTGGATGCCGTGAAGTTCGCGCAAAACAACCCTGAACCAGAGCGCAGCGGTCATCACGTAATCCGGCACGCCGACGCGCTTACCACGCAAATCCGACAGATCCTTGATTTTGGCGGCAGTGTTTACGAAAAGCCCGAGCCAGACGAACGCTTTGGCGGGAAAGATCGGCAGCGCACACCACTGCCAGCGCTCGCCTTGCGCACGTTCACGCGTGATCAGGTACTCGGAGAGCGACATCTCGAAAACATCGAACTCGTCGTTTTTGAGATTGCGATAAAAAAGTTCCGGCGGTGTCGTGACGACGATATCGAGATTTAGTTTTGGCGACTTCACCGTCCCATCGATCAACGGTTCGAAGCGGGGATTCTTGGTTATGCCGACTTTGAGTTGAAGCATTGTTAATTTCGCATCCTTTGGTTTTCTCATTCATACGATGAGCTGACGCATGACGTCAAACTCGGAGTTCTCGTTGAACAGAGTCGGCCGCCGCAATGGCTGAAGGCAGAGGGGAAAAGCGACGACACCCCTGCGACGATGCGGTGAGGTGGGAATAAAAAAGACAGATAAGCCGGCGAGCCGAGTACTTTCAGCTCGCCGATGATATTTAGAGAACTTGCCTCGCCCGCGCGCGGGCGTTTTAGGATTGATTCCGTATCCTGAAGTGCTGCTCGGGCACAGGGTAGCCAGCGGCGCCGAAGGTTTCGCGAATCACTTTGTTGGTGTCAAAATAAACCTGCCAGTAGTGATCGGTGTGGCAGAGGGACGCACGGCGAGCACGAGGCCATTGAAATTGAACTCCAGGACTTCGACGTCCGGCGCCGGGTTCGCAATCGCGTTGGGAACTTTGCTGATCCGTTCTTTGAGCAGCTTGATCGCTTCGTTGTGATCGACCGAGTGCGCCAGTTGCGCTTTGAGATCGACGCGGCGATAGGGATTGGCGGAAAAATTTTGGATCGTGTCAGAAAAGACTTTGTTGTTGCCGATTATCGTCAGCACGTTGTCCGGCGTGTTGAGCGCGGTGACAAAAAGTCCGACTTCCTTCACCGTACCGGTAATACCGCCCACCGTTACGAAATCGCCGACCTTGAACGGCCGGAGCACAACCATGAATGCGCCGGCGGCGAAATTCGCCAACAAGCCGCTCCACGCCATGCCGATGGCCACGCCGGCGGCAGCCAGGATCGCGGCAAAACTGGTCGTCTCGACGCCGAAGTAACCGAGAATCGCGACGACCAAAATGATATTCAAAGTGACCGAGATGACCGTGCCGATGTAGCGCAGCAGCGTCGGATCGACCTTTTGGCGCTCCAGGGCGGAGGACACCAAGCGAATGGCAAAACTGATGAGCCAACGGCCGACCAGATAGAAGACGATCGCACCGACGACCTTGAAGCCCACGAGTATGGCGACGTCGACAATCGTTTGCATGGTCTTATTCACGTTGATGGCATGCCCCTCCTGCGCGGTAAGCTACTATCGCTTCAAACCGGAAGCAAATTCTCCGTTGAAATGTTCGTGAAATAAAAGGCCCCGCCCTCTGGCGATCGTTAATGAAAGTATTCAGTCAAGACGATTCGGCTTGATTCGTAAGGGTGCCAACCCGTAGCGGATCAAGATGCTTTATCTGATTGGACATTGGCCAATCCATCAGGTAAGAGGAGGACAGTTTGTCATCTCGGTGTCTTGGAGGCTTTCTATGAAAATCTGTCACTACAACAACAGTCAAGTGGGCGTAGTCGTGGGCGATCAGGTTTATAACATTGGTGACGCACTGATCAAAGCCGGCCTGGCGCGGCAGGGTTACACCATGCTCGAAATCATCGACGCGTTGGCGAATAACCCCGCGGCGATGCAGATTGCCCGCGATGCCGCGCAGGGCGGCGGCGCGATGGCGCTCGGTTCGGTGAAACTGCGCGCGCCGATCACCAATCCCGGATCGCTCTGGGCTGCGGCGGCGAACTACTATGCGCACCGCGCTGAAATGGTCGATCGCATGGGCAGCGCAAACAAGGCGATCGTCAACAAAGATGATTTGATGGCGGAGTTTTTCCTGAAGACGACGTCCTCGATCATCGGTCCGGGGGACACGATAATCTTGCCGAAGATTTCCAAACTGGTCGATTTTGAATGCGAGCTTTGCGCCGTGATCGGCAAACGGGCGCGAAAGGTGAGCGAAGCGCAGTCGCTCGATCACGTGTTCGGTTACATGATGTGCTGGGATATCAGCCAGCGCGACCCCTGGGGCAAGGGCATGCATAACACGCGCAATATTCGCAAGGGCTTCGACACCTTTAGCGCTTTGGGCCCGTGGATCGTGACCCGGGACGAAATCGACGAGCCGCAAAATCTTTCGATCACAGTATTGCAGAACGGCAAAGAAGCGATGACCGCGCACACCAGCGACATGATTTGCGGCCTGCGCGAACACATTCGTTTTCTGTCGAGCTGCCTGACGCTGCGTCCGGGCGATTTGATTACCACCGGCACTCCAGCCGGCGTGAGCAAGCTCCATGATGGCGACCGTCTGCACGGCACGATCGAAAAAATCGGCAGCATGGAGCTCTTCGTTAAAGACGAAGAATAGTTTGTTAGCTTTAGCCGAGGAGTTCTTATGTCAGCAGCGCCCAAAGCCAATCCGCCTATCCGTACCTTGCTCGGTCCGGGACCGAGCCCGGTAAGCCCGCGCGTCCTCGCAGCCCTGGCGCTTCCCGTCGTCGGCCATCTGGATCCCAAGTTTTTAGAGATTATGGATCAGAGCATGGCGATGCTGCGCGAAGTCTTTCAAACCAAGAATCGTTTGGCGCTGCCGATGTCCGGCACGGGCAGCGCGGGAATGGAAACCTGTTTCGTCAACCTCGTCGAGCCCGGTGACGCGGTGTTGGTCGGCGTCAACGGCGTCTTCGGCACGCGCATGGTCGACGTCGCGCAGCGCTGCGGCGCGCAGGTGGATACGGTGGAAGCGGAGTGGGGCACCGCGCTAGATGCGCAGAAGTTCAAGGACGCGCTCGGCAAAAAGCAATATAAGGTCGCCGCCGTGGTGCATGCGGAGACTTCCACGGGCGTGCTACAGCCGCTCGACGATATCGCCGAAATGGTTCGCGAGAGCGGCGCCTTGCTGATGGTCGACACCGTGACGTCGCTCGGCGGCGCGCCGGTGCGGGTAGACGAGCTCGGCATCGACGCCTGCTACAGCGGTACGCAGAAATGCTTAGGTTGCCCGCCAGGTTTATCGCCCGTAACGTTCAGCGAACGCGCCGTCGAAGTTATCCGTAAGCGCAAAACCAAAGTGCAAAGCTGGTATCTCGATCTGTCGATGATCGAAAAATATTGGAGCAGCGAGCGGATATATCATCACACCGCGCCGATCTCGATGAACTACGCGTTGCACGAAGCGTTGCGCATCGTGCTCGAAGAAGGTTTAGAGAAAGCCTGGCAGCGCCACCGTCAAGTCCATGAAACTTTTGTTCGCGAGATGCGCAAGCTGGAGCTCGAGCCGGCGGTCGCCGAATCGATCCGCGCACCGATGATCAACACCGTGAAAGTCCCCGAAGGCGTCGATGATCCGAAGGTTCGACAGCGTTTATATGATGACTTCGACATCGAGATCGGCGCCGGCCTGGGACCCCTCAAAGGTAAAACAAGGCGTTGAAGCAGCTGATCTAGTAGCCCCGTTCCGATTCATTCGATCATCGCGAGGGTGACCTGCCGGTCGCCCCTACAATTGATCAGTCGGGAATCACGGATACAGGTGCGCGAGACCCACTCGCCGTAGCCATTGTAGGGTAACGTGGCGTGGCGCTCGCCGGTATCGATTAATTTTTCGGTCGCCTGGGACCAGCGCGGGTGCGGTATGTCGGGGCGGACGTTGGCAACAAAATCATATTCCTCAGGCCGGTTGCTATTCCAGAAGTCCCGGCCTCTCCGCCGTGAATTCGATCCGCAAGATCGATTTGATGCTCTTGAAGCCATATTTCCAAGGCGTCACGAGACGCAACGCCGCGCCATGTTGCTTCGGCAATCCCACGATGGAACGGTGTTCGATCGATCGCGGTGCGCGGTTTAGTTGTGCGCGACTTCGAGGGGCTCGGCGAACTCTTTACGAATGAAACCAATGGGTCCGTTGTCGTTGGAGCGCACTTCGAGCCAGTCGCCCTGTCGCTGCAGCACGGTGACCTTTGTGCCGATGGTGTAGGTCGTCAATGACGGAGAAGCGAAATTCGGATCCTTGCGCAGCACTGTCGCATATTTGATGCGAAATTCTTTTCCCTCTGATTTCCCCGGCGTCGCCAGATTGGCCTTCGGCGCAACCGCCGGAGCTTGCTTTGCCGACGCGATCGTCGGGACAGGACTTGGCGCGTTTGCTTGCTGGGTTGGCGCGGCATCGCCGACGAGGCGGGCGGGCGTGGGCTTGTCGTTCAAATCGCTTATGGATTTTTCCCATCGGACTAGAGTCGTGATGTCCATTCCTTCGTGGACAAAGAGCAACGGACAAGTGACGGTCAGATTTTCCGAAACGATCTCGGCAAACGACCATTTGGAGGCTTCGGCAAGCATCCTCTTTTTGAATTCATCGTCATTGATCCGCGCAGACGCCTCTTTAACTTGGCTGACCTCGCCGGTGGGGGCGATGTTAAACTGCAGCATCATGGTGCCGACAAGGGTTGGATTTTTCGCGACCTCGAGTTGATAGATTTCGCGCATGCCTTGCAGTTGGTTTTCGATGCGCGCGGCGATTTTGTTCGTGTCAACCGGGCTATCCTTGGCGGCCTTGGCGCTGAATCCAAGTTCTCGCGCGAAGTAAACCATATTACCAAGAGCGAAATTCATCGCGCGCACGGGTTTTCCAAGATCCCGCCGCGCGACGGGGTTGGCTTCCGCCGATGCTTCCTTCTTCGGCGATTCTGGTCCTATTCCAAAGCCGAAATAAACGACCCCAAATCCAATTAGGCAACTGACGACTCCGGTGAGACCTCTAATGCCCAGTGGCCAGCCCTGACGGACGCTTTTCATAATTAAATTTATGCTCCCCCAACAATGGTTGAACCACGCCTCGCAAACGCAAGTTTTGTACCTCCGAACGTCTGGCCGTTGGGCCAATAGAGCTGCGCCATGTTATCCTCGCAGTCGTTGACACGGAAGCGAACTTTAAGGAGCACCGGAATCTTTCGCCGTCTGGCAATTCGGCAAGGTTGTCCGCAAATGTCATAGGCATCTCGGTGCGCCCTACGAACGGAAATGAAACGGCTGAACAGTTTTCGACGAGGTGAACGAATTTTTCGGAATGTGGTCGCCAACGTCGCAGAGGCGGCAATCGGGTTTACAGCGGAACTTTTGACCGCGGTGTGGAGTCAAAAGACGAGTAAAAGCGGCCACGCCCAATTACGCGATACTTGGTTTCGATCCGCATCATCAACCGGCCGCCGCGCCGTGCTTAACGCGCAACTCGCTTCGCCAAGGAGAAGAAAAAAATCCCACCTGTATCTCGCTGCTTTGGAAGATTCTCGCTGCGCGCTTTAGGGGAAGTCTCACTTGAACGCGCTCCGGTCGCGGTCTAATATGGCGCCGCGTTAGGACCGTAACATGCTACGAGGAGGGATTATGATTACGATCGTGCTGCTGCTAGTTCTGCTGTTGCTATCGGGTACAGATTTGCCGGCACAAGGACCTTACTATCAGGGCAAGACGATCAATTTCATCGTTGGTTCGGGAGCAGGAACGGCCTACGATATGTATTCGAGGCTGCTCGCGAACCATATGGCTAAGCACATTCCAGGTAATCCAAGCGTGGTCGCGCAGAATATGCCGGCAGCGGGTGGCATGGTGGCGGCGAATTTTGTTTATGGGGTAGCGAAGCCCGATGGCTTGACGGTCGCATCGATCAATCCGGCGCATTACTTCAATCAGCTTCAAGGCAATAAAGAAGTGAAATTCGACTGGCCCAAATTCACCTGGCTTGCGAGCTCCGACAAGTCCGAACATATGCTCTACATGCGCACGGACGCGCCGTTCAAATCGATGCAGGATATCCGCAAAGCAACGACAGAACCGCCCAAGTGCGGTGCAACCGGTACCGGCACCAGCGGTCATTATATACCGCGCATGCTCGAAGAAGCTCTTGGCACCAAGTTTACGATTGTAACCGGCTACGCCGGCGGCAACGAAATCGATTTGGCGACGGAGCGTAATGAAGTCGTGTGTCGCACATTTACGACCGCGGCTTATTTCGCGCGCGAGCCCTATCATACCTGGCGTAAAACGAATTTCGTGCGGATCCTCATGCAGACGGGGCATAAGCGTGATCCGCGACTGCCGGATACGCCATTGCTCAACGATCTCATGGATGAATTCAAAACCTCCGATCTTGGGCGACGTGTGGTGACAGTGATGCTCGGCTCCGGCGAACTTGGGCGCCCGATCGTAACTCATCCGGCAACACCGGCGGATCGTACCAAAATCTTACGCGACGCGTTCATGAAGAGCATGGCCGATCCCGCGCTGCTTGCGGATGCAGCCAAGAATAGACTGGAGATTACGCCGGTGAGCGGCGACGAGCTGGCCAAGATCGCTAAAGACGTCATCGATCAGCCGCCGGAAGTGGTCGAGCGTATCAAAAAGATTTTGGCGCAGTAGCGACACGCCGGCAGCGATCGCACAGGGATTTGGTCGTTGGATCGAGGCTTATGAAAAATCGTTGCACACTTATCGTATTTGGAGTCGTAGCGATCGGTTTCATTTGGCTGAATTCGCCTTTTGCCGCCGCGGGCGCAAATCCGTGGGACGGTGCGACGAACATTGAGACCCGAGAAAGATTCATTCCCGTCGAACTTTGGGCTGGCGCGGAGTGGGACGGGCGGCGCGGGCTGGAAATGCCCGAGGTGGACGGCCGCTACCGTCACAACAAAGCAGCTTATTCGATCAAGGGGCCGGTGGAGTGGAAGCATCCCGCGACCGGACAAACTCACTTCGTCTACGAGCGCATCAATCCCGATAAAGGCGGTCCTAAGTGGCAAATTTTCGCGATCAACGACGATCGCACTGGGCTTGGCCGGCTGTATGACGGACGGCCGAATCGAGACACTCGAACATCTTCGGGCGGGCTCAAATTTCCGCTGGGGCTGTGGAAGCAAGGGGAGTCCAAGAAACTTGAATACAAGATTTACGAAGGTGCCCGAGATTCATCGAGAGTCGAGTCGATAACGATCAAGCAGATCGATTTTGCGTTGGGCAACGACGCGCACTGCCTTGAATTTTACTGGACGGTCACCGATGGCTCGGAGAAAAAACTCTACGATCATCACACGTATGCGTATTGCCCGGGTAAAAGCATGGTACATGAAATCCAACACTGAGCCGTTGTGGCGTCATCGGATGGTCGACATCTCCAATAAGTCGCATTAAAGTTAACTCAGCAAAACTGTACCTGTAGCATTGAGACACTTCATCGC
>VBKX01000408.1 GCA_005879435.1 Deltaproteobacteria bacterium | reverse complement strand
CCTGAACACGCACAGCCGGCTTTTGCCCGCCGCTGATGCTGACCAAACCAACGCCGGACAGTTGGGAAATTTTCTGCGCCAACCGGGTATCGGCGAGATCCTCGACGTTGGATAACGGCAAGGTCTTCGAAGTAAGCGCGAGAGTTAAAATTGGCGCGTCTGCCGGATTGGTTTTGCTGTAGATCGGCGGATTAGGTAGATCTGCGGGCAAGAAAGAGGACGCGGCGTTGATCGCGGCTTGCACTTCCTGTTCGGCGACGTCGATATTCAAATCCAAACCGAATTGCAACGTGATCAGCGAGCTGCCGCCCGAGCTCGTCGACGTCATTTGATTGAGCCCCGGCAATTGGCCGAACTGGCGTTCCAAAGGCGCGGTGATCGCCGAAGTCATGACGTCCGGGCTCGCGCCGGGATAAAAAGTCATCACCTGAATGGTTGGGTAGTCGACTTGAGGCAAAGCGGAAACCGGCAGTTGCTTGTAAGCGACGGCGCCGACGAGCAACAGCCCCGCCATCAACAAAGACGTTGCGATCGGCCGTAAGATAAAAGGTCGTGACGCATTCATCGTTCAGCTCCGCGGCTGCCCTTGCTCCGCCGTGCGCGCAATCACTTTCGTGCCCGGCTGCAACTTATCGACGCCGTCAATGACGACCGTTTCTCCCGGATTCAGACCGCGCGCGATCGCGGTTTGATCGCCCTGAGTGAGCTTCACCTCGACGTTTTTCGCGGCCACTGTGTTGTCCCGATTCACTGTATAGACGAAGGTCGACTGTGGGCTGCGTTGGATCGCCGCGTTAGGCACAAGCGTTACGTTACGCAGCGTATCGACCAATATGCGGGCATTGACGAATTGATTAGGGAAGAGTGCGCCGTCGGCGTTGGCGAAAACTGCTTTCAACTTTACCGTGCCGGTAGTTGGGTCGATCTGGTTATCGATGCTCTGCAGCGTGCCGGTCGCCAGAAGCTTTTTTTGCTCACGATCAAATGCCGCCACTGTGAGTTGTTGCTTCCCTTTCATTCTGGCGAGGACGGCGGGCAAGTTGTCTTCCGGCAAAGTGAAAACGAGCGTGATCGGTTGCACCTGAGTGATGACCAGCAAACCAGTGGTGTCGGCGACATGGACCATATTACCGACATCGACCAAGCGTAAACCGACCCGGCCGGTAATCGGCGCAGTTATGCGACAGTAAATAAGCTGGAGCTTGGCGTTGTCGACTTGGCTCTGGTCGGCTTTGATTGTGCCCTCAAATTGTCGAACCAGCGATTCCTGGGTGTCGAGTTGCTGTTTGGGAATGGAATCTTCCTTGAAAAGAGTGCGGTACCGTTCCAAATCGATCTGCGCATTGGTCAGCAAGGCTTGGTCGCGAACGAGCTGCCCTTCGGCCTGCGCGAGCTGCACTTGAAACGGACGCGGATCGATTTCCGCCAACAGTTGGCCGGTGCTCACCATTTGGCCCTCTTGAAACAAAACCTTGTCCAGCTGGCCATCCACTCGGCTCTTTAATGTGACCGTATTGAGCGCCGTTACCGTTCCGAGGCCGGACAGATAAACGTCCAGGTCACCGGTTTGGACCTTCGCCGTCACCACGGGAACATCCAACGCGCCAGAGCCCGAGCGTCGGTTTTTCGCCGATGTCTGGGCGTCGCCCGAGCGCGTACGAAGCCAATAAACACCGACGACAATAAGAAGGATGACCGCAAGCAGCCCAGCTAACCAATGCTGGCGCTGCGAGCTAGTTAACTTTTTCATCGCCGTCCGAAGATTGATTCGTCGCCGTATCCAGCCGTGGGTGTGGCATACCTGCTTGCTCCAGTGGGCAAGCGTTATGCCAGTGTAAACCTGGCGCCGAAGCAACTAAAATGGTTGTGAAAAATTGGTTTATGCCGGTGATCTTGGTGGAAGGCATCGAGACCTGTGGCGAGAATGTACCGGTGACTGAGGCATTTTGGTGATCTCGTGCTGTAAGACAGTAGCTACTCTCAGTGCATGAGATGAGTAAGAGCAGGTCGGATCGATAAGGCGTTAACCGGAAACCGGACGCGCAGGAGCCGCTCGTCAATCAAGTTGTCGGCCTCGAACTTGATGATTCGTATCGCGAGCAGGGTGAAAAGAATTTACGCAAGATGATATTTTTTGCGCTAGCGCCACCAACAGTGCTACCAATCGCCGAATGAGTGGTGGCGATTTTTCCAGCGCCTGCTCCGTTTCGATGATCTCGATGAAATTCCTCTTGGCTTGATTTAGATCATGGCGATCCTGATTTCTCGCTGCTCCTGTAGGATTTCGTGCCGGTGGTTTCTGGTTTCATTCATAAGCGTTTCGCGGTTATGGCTTCGTGGATAAAAGCCGCGTCGGAGGAAATGCGATCTTTGAGCCAAGCTGAGGTGAGGCCGGTGCGCGGCAGCATTTCCTTTGCGCCTCATTCGCTTGGTCTGACACGATCGCGCGCGATCGGAATTGAGTTGGCACGTGCTATGCTCAGAAACAAATATGCAGGACGCAAAAAAGAAAGTGA
>VBKX01000400.1 GCA_005879435.1 Deltaproteobacteria bacterium | reverse complement strand
CGGCGACATTTCTGCGGAACGACGTAGGGATTTACCGTTAGACCCGGCGAAAATAAAGCCTAAGGAGAAAGAAATGCGCGACAAGGCGACTGTCTTCGAGGCGGGCCAGGGCAAACTACTCAGCGCGCGGGGAAGCGCGATGTTTTTTAAAGCTACTCACGCCAGCACGAACGGCGCATTCTCGCTGATGGAACGCACTCTGCCTCCTGGAGGCAGGAAACCGCCGCCTCACTTTCACACCAACTGCGAGGAGGCGTTCTACGTTCTCGAGGGAGAAGTGGAGTTCACTCTCGGTAAGGAAATCCTCGTCGGTCGGAGTGATACGTTCGTCCTTGTTCCCGGCGGTGTCGCCCACACATTCGGCAATGCAGGCACGACACAAGCCCGGTTGTTGGTGATTCACGCGCCCGCCATGGATGCTTACTTTGAAGAATTGCAAACGCTGTGGTCTCAGGGGATTCCTCCCAATCGCGAAGAGGAGATGGCGTTAATGCGGCGACACGGCATGGAGCCGGCGACACCAGACGGGGTGCGAATTCCTCCAGCCAACGATCAATAATCTGCAATTCAACTGATCCGTATCCCAGTTCACAATTCTCTGTGACATGCGTGAGGTGTGGCGCGATCGCTGCAAGGACTCAGCTAAATTCTCTTCAGTGACTGTTTCGCTTAGTTGTCCTGCTCCGCATATCGATGATACTTTTCATACCAATGCGATGATCAAGGAGAAAGAAGAATGACAGTGTTGTTACTAACTCTGCTCGCTGCGGTTGGCTGGGTGGTGTTGGGCCGGGCGCAGACGGGCAAACCGACGTCCGTCACCGAGCTGGCGGCTTACAACAAACCGGACCGCGAGAAGGTTCTCTACGAAGGGGCGAAGAAGGAAGGCAGGTTGATGTGGTACACGTCGCTCACCGGCGGACCCAACACGGACGTGCCGAAAGTTTTTGAAGCGAAATATCCTGGCGTCCAGGTGGAGGTTTACCGCGGTGATAGCGATGCGTTGATTTCTCGGATTACCCAAGAGGCGCAAGCAAAACGGTATATCGTCGATCTCGTCGAAACGACCTTTCCCATTCTAATGGTCATGCGAGAGTATAAACTGCTGGCGCCATACTTCTCGGAGCACTTGGCAGCGTACCCGGACGACGTCAAGGAAAAAGCCGGCAAGGGTCTTGTCTACTGGGCGACCGATCGCGAGTCTTACATCGGACTGGCGTACAATACCAACTCGGTGCAGGGGAACGCAGCGCCGAAAAGCTTCGAAGACCTTTTGAGACCCGACCTAAAAGGGAAGATCGGCTTTGCCACTAGCGACACCGGCAATCGCGTGATCGCGGCGATGCTCGCGACCAAGGGACCGGAGTTTGTACAAAAACTCAAAGCGCAGCAGATCAGCTTGCACTCGCTCTCGGGCCGCGCGATTCTCGACATGGTCATTTCTGGCGAGCTGGGTGCTTCACCGACGACGTTTCTCAGCCACGCAAGGGTGTCGATCTCCAAAGGCGCGCCGATCAAGTGGGTGCCGATGGACCTGGTGCCGACTAACGCGGGCGGCGTGGCTTTGCCGGCCAACGCGCCGCATCCGCACGCGGGAATCCTGTTCGGGGATTTTTTGCTCAGCCCCGATGGCCAGAAATTCCTCGGCAAATACGGTCTCGACAGCGCTATGAACAAGCCTGAGTTTAAGCGTTTCTACGCCGAAGCGGGGATGACAATGCTCAAAACAAGGCTTCGGAATAGTGTTTTGAAATTTCCTAGAAATTGATATTTATTCAGGTTCCTGTTTGTTTCGGATTTCGCGCTTCGGATTTCGATATTAATTATTCATGGTTTATCCTCGCTATGCTTCCACTGTCGTGCTGGTTCGGCGCGACGGCAACGGCAGTTTTGAAGTTCTCTTAACGCGCCGGCCGCCGGAGATGCGCTTCCTCGGCGGCTTTTATGTATTTCCAGGCGGCACGGTTCACGAGGACGACTATTCACCGGAAGTGCTGAAAAGATGTCGCGGTCTTTCCGGCGCCGATGCACAAAAGATTCTCGACAACTGTCACACAACGGAAGTGGCGCTCGGCCATTGGGTCGCCGTATTCCGTGAAGTGTTTGAAGAAGTCGGTATTCTTCTCTGCGTCAGCGATGCCGGCGCTCCGATCAGCCTCGATGCCCCCGACGTTAACAAACGAATTGAACTCGGGCGTCAAGCGATCGTCCGCAAGCAATTAAAGTTCGGCGCATTTCTTGAGTCGGAAAATCTAGTCTGCGACTTAGCTAAAGGCGTCTACTTCGATCATTGGGTCACGCCGGACATCTACTCCATGCGTTTCGACACACGATTTTACATCGCCGAACTGCCGGAGCATCAGGTTCCGCTGGCGCGCTCCGAAGAGGTCACCCACAGTCTTTGGATCAAGCCGCAGGATGCTTTCGCGCGCATGGACCAAAAGAATTTTCCGATCTTGCCGCCGACGACCACGGTGTTGCAGAACTTGGCCGGACTAGGCACTTGGGAACGGCTGCGCGCCGAGTTCGGCTTGGCGTGAGTCGGTCGGCGCGCGCCTTGATAGTTGCTCACGAAGTGTTAAAAGGAAGTCGGTTTCGAAAAATTTCTAAAATCAGGTAAGGAGGACGATAATGGCCACAGTAAAATTTAAGGATACGACCTTGACGCTGTTGGGTAACGAAGTAAAAGCCGGCCAGAGCGCGCCGGATT
>VBKX01000052.1 GCA_005879435.1 Deltaproteobacteria bacterium | reverse complement strand
TTCGCAGACGCTCGCGGACAAGTAGAAACAACCATCGGGCAGCCGCCAAGGCTTTCGATAACCCCAATGCTCGGCCAGCTCGTCGATAAACTCCTGAAGCATGACCGGACAATCGTCGCAGATATTATAAATGCCGGACAGATTGGCGCGTTCGATCGCTATCTCCACGCTTCTTAAAAAGTCAGGTAACGCCAGCAGGTGGACCCACGTGGGGGTTGGCCAGATAGCGAAGAGCCGGTAGCGCAAGAGTTTGCGGGCTGCTTCGATCAGTTTGACGTCGCGTCCATAGATCACGCCTGCGCGCAATACTACGGGATTGATTGATTTATTTTGATACGCGCTGAACAGATACTTCTCCGCTTCGAGGCGCGTGCGGGCGTGGATCGATCTCGGCTGGACGTCCTGACGGCCCGTCGCCGGCGAATCGGGTGTGGTGTTTTCCTCGATATGCGGGAAGCTGATGAGGATGAATCGCTCCACGCCCGCTTGCAGCGCAGCGTCTACGATGTTTTGAACATAGATTGTATTTGTCCGGTGCAGAAATCTTTCGGGCCTCGGTTCAAAGAGCACGCCCGCCACGTAGACGACGCAATTCACTCCCGCGGTTGCCGCGTGGAGTGAAGCCGGATCGTCAAGGTCTCCCGACGCAACCGTGACATTCGGATGGTTGGCGAGAGCCTGCGGTAGTGGAGTTTTGTGGACGAGCAAGGTTAGCCGATGCGGCCCCTTCAGCAAGTGGCGGGCGATGTGCGATCCCAAGTTGCCGGCAGCGCCGACGATTAATATGTTCACGACGGCTTATTGTGCAGGCGTTGTTGGAAGTAAATGACGCCGCCGAGATCGAAGAGACCGTGGGCGATTACAGGGACAGCGAGATTGTCGGTGAAACGATAGGCGAGGCCAAAGAATAGCCCGTGAATGTAGGACCAGTAGCTGACGACGCGAATGTCATTCTTGCCAAGGTGAGCGAGGCCGAAGGCAACACTTCCCGCGATAAGGCCCCATTGAGCCTGGATGAAACCTCGAAAAAATAGTTCTTCGCCCAAGGCGGCCGTCAAACCGCCGAAGACGGCGTGAAAAAACGACGTGCCTAGATACTCTTTGGCCAATGCGTCGGTGAGATTTTCGGCGTATTCATGGCCCTTGGCAATCGCGCAGCTTTTTTGCACGAGGAAAGTCCAACTCATAATCAGCAAAAAGCTCACGAATCCTTGGACGCAACTCCTCGCGCTCAGCGAAAATCTGAAAGGAACCGAGAAGTGCTGCATGCCCAGATACCCCAGGCTCCCGAGTAGTATTGTGACAGCTAGGTCAAGCCAAAGAGATTTCTTGACGTAGAAGAGCATGCAATCTTGACGGCTAACACTCCAGCTGATCCGCGAGGTCGAGGAAGTCTTTGGAGAAGATATCGAAGCGGTCCGATAGCGGCGACGTCACAGTTTTTCCCGGTCCGCGCTCGAAAGGGCGATGGACAAACGCGGTTCTCAGTCCATGTTTTTGCGCGGCTTGAAGATCATGCTCGTGTGCCGCGACCATCATCACTTGCTCGGGCTTTAGATCGAAGAGGCGCGGCACGAGCAGATACACTTCCGGGTCCGGTTTATAATGGCAAACCCGCGTGCTTCGCCATGTTCGTTAGCAACGAGATGTTGCCATTCGACAGCGTCGTGATGACGAATCGTGTCTTCAATCGCTGCAAACCCGGCGCCGAATCCGGCCAAGCATTGAGACGATGCCAGACACGATTAAAATGTTGCTTTTCGTCTTCGCTAAGACTGTGAATGCCGAATCGCGAGAGTGTTTCTTCCAGCATTTGCCGATGTAAATCATCGAGCTTCGTCCATGGCAGTTTACCGGTGCCGACGCGATCCATGTAGGGACGGTAGATGGAGCGCCATGCGTCGGCGAATGCCGCCCAGTCGATTTGCAATCCCTTGGCTTTGCCGAGCTGTTCGCCTTCGGCGATCACACTGGAGCGCCAGTCTACGACGGTGCCGAAGACGTCGAAGGCGAGAACTTTTAGGTCGTCGGACATGATCATGGTGCGGCGGTGATTTTTTTGTTGTCAAAAAGATCCATGATCCTTGCTTCGGGGACTTGGGCCACATAGGCGAAGGCGAGCAACACCGCAAGAATGATTTCTGCCAACGCGACTCCCATCACAACGGTCGCATGGCGCCACCAACGGATCGACCGACGGCCGAGGAAACCGAAAAGGAATGCCCCGAATGCGGCCGTCCATACGGCTTGGAGTCGTAACATTTCCGGGTCTGATAGAGATGGAGTAAAAAGACCTCGCAATCCTTGCTGGCTGACCACGATACCCGCGGCTGCCAGCTCCACCAATGCCCATAGCGCGCCGACAACTGAAAAGCCGACTATACCTCCGGAGATGCGGGCAAATGAGCTGTGTCGCCTTGGCGGCGCCAAGGAACGCTCCGAGATGCTCACTCGCCGCCGGCAGGTCACGCTCAAATGACGTATGACGCATATCGATGGCGTTGAGTCTTGAAAGACTCGCCGATGGCGCGGGCAACATCGATTCCGTCGGCATCGACGCGCCATCGATCAGGACGGGGACGATCGGCAGTTTGGACTCCATCGCGATACGGATTTCTTGAGTGATGACATCTTTCGAGTCACCGAACGGCGGCATCGCCTGATCACGCTCAAGCCACCTTTTCCCGATCAATACGACGGCAGCGCCGCACTTTGAAAAAGTATCTTCGATGACTTCATGAAAATCGGCTCCCGGCTTGATGGAGTCCACGTCGAAAAATACCTGATCACTGAATCGAGATTTGAGTTGATCGACCAGACGCCCAGCGTGCCCCGCGCTATCGGCGCGGCGGTAGCTGACAAAAATCCCGGTCTTTTGGCGCGGGGAAAGGAAATTCATATCAGGGTCACCCGCATACCGGGAACTTGAACGGATAGTTATGCAGCGGCTCGCCGCCGCTCGGTTTAACGACGACGGCGGCGCCGAGTTGGAGTCCGGCTTTGAAATCTTTGGTGATCGGATTCGGCTGGATGACGTGGACCATGTTTTCTTGCAACGTCCACGGTTCAAGCGAATGCGCCGCGGACTTTGTGCCGATCTCCGGTGATTTGCCGGCTTCGCCGTGAAAGACGCTATCGTAGGAAGTAAAGCCGCTTTCCTCGATGATCGAAGACGCTGCGACGATCTCTTCGCTCGTCGTGCCGGGTTTGCAGACTTTACGGATGTTTTCATAACAGGCATAGGCGGCGTCGAACAATTTGCGGTAAGTCGGCGACGGTTCTTTACCGATGGCGAAGGGGCGATGGATCTGCGTCGAGTAGCCCCAGTAGCTGACCGTCAACTCGGTGATGACGACGCTGCCTTTTTCGAGCACGCGTGAAGTTTGCTTCTGCCAGGGCACGAAGCGGTCGGGATTGTCCATGTTCGTTGTGGCGATGAAATGAATGCCCGGATCGCCGCCGTTCTTAATATACGCGCCATAGACGATCGCCAAGATGTCTTGTTCAGTCAAGCCGGGGCGCAGATTATTTTCCAACGCCTCGCACGCGAGATCGGTGAGATAGCCGCTCTTGCGAAGATAGACGAGCTCTTCTTCGCTCCGCACGCGCCGGATACGGCCGAATTGCGGTCCGAACTCGATCAACTGGGCATCGGGAAATTGGCGCTGCAGTTCAGTTACGTGGCCGTAGGACATGGCGCGCATGCTCACCAGCCCGGTTTTGCTTTTGCTCAGTCCGCGTTTGCGAATTTCGTCGACGATCGTCGGCATCGGCGTCGGCCCGTACCAGCGCACGTCTTCAAGGATCGACTGGGCTTTGGCGCATGGCTGGTGATTAAAGAAATGAATGAAGACGGTAGGGTCTCCGCACCGTGGGAACAGTAGCCAGCAAGGCGATTGTGCGAGGTAGTTCGACAGATAATGAACGTCCGACGAGCCGCGCGCGCCGGAGATGAGGATCGCATCGAGACCTGCCTTATCCATCGCTTCACGGATCGCGGTATACCGGCGCGTGTATTCGTTGTTGGAAAAACGCGGAAACATTTCTTCAGCGCTCATCGTGTTCACGGGTTCAGAATTTACCTGTCGCTTTGGAATTGCTTATTCACCGTTAGGTTGTCTCGACCCACACTTCGGCGGTTCGACTGGTGTGAAAATGGCGCGATTAGCCGGCATGGTTGTGAACCCGTCGCTATAGAGCTGTGGGCCGCCCCATTGGAGCTGGTCGCCTTCCTTAGTCAATTTCTCGATCCCCTGGTAGATCGGCATGATGCGGCTCATCTCTTCGCGGATCGCTTGAGTGTTGTCGAACGGAAAAAGCTTATCGCCATTGGGCATCGACTTGCGGCCGATAAGAGTCGGAATTTCCCACTCGGGCAGGGTCTCGCCGATCTTGTGGCCCGAAATCTCCGGTGTGAATCGAATCCTTCTTTCCGTGCTTGTCGAGGTGCCGCCGGTGCGTTGTTCGTAACGCGTTTGCCCGGGAAGGATGACGACGGCGTCTTCGGCGTCCGTCAGCATCGAAGTATTGAGCACGATGTCTTGATGCACGCGGACCGGGACCTGGCCCAACGCTTCGGCCACGTACTTCGGATCGGGCATAATCTCCAGCAGATTGCCGCCGATCGAATAAAGAAATTTGATCTCGCCATTGTGCGCCGCCTCGATCATATGCGGTCCCTTGAGTCCCGGGTTGGACGGCACCGGGTGATGCCACAGATTGGAAAAGCGGCGCGCGGTATCGTCGTTGACGGCAAATCCGCCGGGAAATTTATCCGGCTCGACGCCGCACTCGGCGCCGCCCTGCACGCCGCTGTTGCCGCGGATCGGCATGATGCCGCACTTTTCGCGGCCCAACATGCCGCGCGCCAAGGCGAGATTCACAACAGCTTTGACGTTGTCAACGCCGAACTCGTACTGCGTCAGGCCGATGCTATAAACGATTACGGCCGTGCGCGCTTGGCCGTATAGGGCTGCGAATCTTTGCATGTCGGCGCGCGACAGACCGGAGCGTTGTTCGAGCATTTCCCAGGTTTGTTGATCGAGAGCGGTTCTCAACTCGGCGAAGAGCGCGGTGTGTTTGTCGATGAACTTGCGATTCAACTG
>VBKX01000398.1:6338-8925 GCA_005879435.1 Deltaproteobacteria bacterium | reverse complement strand
CCACATGATCCGCTCGACGCCGATCTCGTGGCGCAGCTTTATGCCGATGCGGTCTTCGAAGAATCCCCAGTGGGCGTTCTCTTTCAAATACTCGCTTGGCTTGCGCTGCAAGCGCGGCAGACCCATTTGCCGTTCGGCCCAGAAATGGTTGGTCTCATATTCCTTATCGATCTGTTCGCCGAAGTACGGCAGCCAGCCGATGTTGTTCTCGGCCCAGTAGATTTGCAGTTTAGGAAAGCGATCGAAGACGCCGGCGACAATCAACTGGCTCACTTCCACCGACCCCGAATGGTGCGGCGCCTGGCGTGCGAAGCGCTGGACGAGATCGGTCGGCGGCCGCTGCTCGCCTTGCGGCTCTTTGGGATACTTGAATAGCGGCGTTTCGCGCGAACCGACTTTAGTGGGAAAGCCCGTATGCACCACCAGCGGCATGTCGAGATCCAACGCCGCAGCCCAAAAGCGGTCATCATCAGCCGTGGGAAAACTCTTGCCGCTCGGAAACGTCGTGAGCCACGCGCCTTTGATTCCCAACCGCTTGCAGCGTTCCAACTCGGCGATGTCTTCGGCTACGCCAACGTTGGGCAACACCGCCATGCCGATCAGCCGGTCGCGATCGACGGCGCAGTACTCTTCCGAAAAAAAATCGTTGAAACCTTGAACCACGCCGATCAGCGCCGCCTTGTCACGAATCGCCGAGTTGCGCACGTCGAGGGCGAACAGCACTTCGGCGTCGATGCCGTCGCGATCCTGCTCGCGCAGCCGTTGCTCCGCCGAGCCGCAGCCCGGCGTGTTGTCGTAGTCGAGTATCGTCGGATCGAAAACTTCCGGCGCCCGTCCGCCGAATAGACTCGTGCCGCCGTAGATGAGCGGCTTACCTTCGAGCGCCAATGCGTCTTTGCCGTTTGCCAATTTAATGCGCCGCGGCGCCCGGTCGCGAAATGGCTTGGCGACGCGATGCGTCCAATGCTCGGGCGGCGACTCGTAGTGACTATCGGCGGAGATGTAACGATAATTTCTAGCCATCCTTGCTTCTTTCGTAAAAATTTCTTGACCACTCAGCAAGTTTCAACCGACACTATTTCAAAGCCTCTTTCAAGCGATGCTCTTACCCCATTTTTGCCGGCCAAGGTTAATAACCTGACCCACGGCGAAGCGAAGTCCAGCGCGCGAGTCCATCGACCAGGTTTCGCATTCAGTAGCAATTTATTGGCATCAACCCGCCCGTCCGTAGAGTTTGTCGATAAAGCCGCTCTTCTTGATTTCTTCCAGAATACTCGGGTCCATTATGCTCGCGGGTTTCACGTTGCGGGCGTTGGGATGCGGCAGGGAGTCGAGCACGCTCTGGATGCCGTTCGATTCCGGTACGGGAAATTCGCGCACACTCTTGAGCGAGCGTTCGTAAACGTCCTTTTGCACTACCGGGTCTTTAATATCTTCCAGTTCGAGAGCCGAATAAACCGCTTTCGGGCGAGTTCTGAAAATGTAGATGCCTTCGAGATAAGCCATGAGCAAACGGCGCAAAGTCTCACGCTGCGTCTTGATAAAAGATACCGGGAACGCGTAGCCGTAGCGGGCATAATCCATCGGCAAATCGGCGAGATCCGCCAGGACGCGGCAGCAGCCGGACGCAAGCATCTTGTAGACGCTTTCCGGACTAACGAGCGCGCCGTCGACATGACCGGCCGCCAGCGCCGTCATGCGGGTCGGTGTGTTGCCCGATTGGAGCAACGTGACTTCTTTGTCGGGGTCGATTTTCCACGACCGCAAAATCATTCGCGTGATGGTATCGGACGCCGATCCGATTCGACTGACGGCCAGGCGTTTTCCCCTGAGATCTTCGGGCTTGGCGATATTTTTGCGCACAACGAAGACATGTTCGATCCTGTTGATGGTGACGGTGACGATTTTCAGATCGGCGACTCCGTCGACAGCGAGGTTTACCATGCCCGGCACTTCGGACTCCGAGCCGACGATATTGCCGCCCGCCATCGCTTGGATCAAAACTGTGCCGCTGTTGAAATAGATGCTTTTAACCTTGAGACCGTACTTCTCCCAAATTTTGTCGCGCTCGATGATGCGGCGCAGAATGTTGAGCGAGCCGGCGCCACCGCTGTGGCCGAGAACGACATTGTTCAGCGGCGACTGAGCTGTCAGGAGAGAAGGCGTGGCGATCGCTGTTATGATGGAGCAAACAGCGAGGATTCGCTTCATAGTTTGTCTCCTTGCGGAACCGTGCGGGATCGTCTGTGCTTATCGTCTCGGGTCCAGAGTCTTGAGTCTAGAGTTTGCCGCAAACGTGAAACCCGAGACTCGGAAGTGTAAACTGTATTACTCCGCCAGTTCCGCCGCGGCGCGGTGCATGACGCCGTAGAGATCGACGGCAGCGATGGCGCAATATTCGAGATTGTAGCCTTCGCGCGTGTCAGCGTAACCGTCTTCGAGAATGCGCTGCATGACGAGCTTGTTGAAACTGCCATGGCCCATGACCCCGTCTTCGTGTTCTTTCAGATCGGCTTCTTCGTGGGTGGAAAAATAAACGGCCTGCTGTTTGGTGAAGCCGTATTTTTGCGTCAAAGTTTTAAACCAC
>VBKX01000398.1:2907-6206 GCA_005879435.1 Deltaproteobacteria bacterium | reverse complement strand
CGTCGGCGATCTTGACGCCGAGCGGAGCCATGAGATCAGGGTGACGTTTAAAGAAGCCGATATGCTTGTGATACGAGACGGCTACCAGAGTGTTAATCTCGACGGTAAAGTTACCCCAATTTTTGAAGAACAGTTTGATCGCCGCCATCGGCATGGTTCCTTCGAGAAATTTGCTCATGAAGGGACTCTGAGTCACGCGCTCCTTCCAGCGCTGAATTACTTTCTTGTTGACTTCGTCGATGTACGCTTTGGCGTCGTCGGAGCTCATCTTGACGCCAAGCTGAGGTGTAACGTTGCTCATCGACTGTTGCTCCGTTTATTGAGTACAAGAAAAGCGGAGCCCTTCGACAAGCTCAGGGCGAACGGAAAAAAAGAATCCGAATCCTCCGTTCGTGCTGAGCCTTGTCGAAGCATGAAGGTAATGAAAATCCCACAACGCCATCGGATCGGTCTTCTCGGCGGCTTTATCCTGCTCGATGGAGATCTCGTAGACGTTGCTGATCGCCGGAATCGTCGCGTACGGCTTTGCCTGCAAGATTTTCTTTAGATCGTCGTAGAGATGAGTTGCCGTCTCGTCGTCGAGATCGCCTTCGGCTTTGTATTTTTCCTTGATGATTTTGATCGACTCGGCGCGATGGGTTTTGAAATAGGCGATGCCTTCGCACATCCCGCGGAGCATTTTATCGATGATCTCGGGGTGCTTCTCGACGAACGGCGAGCCGCTCGACACCGTCGTGAACCACACCATCGGCAGAAACGGCACGTCTATCACCTTCAATCCGGCGCGTTTGGACAAGATATCCGCCGGCGGCGTGACGAATGCGGCATCGGCTTCGCCGTCGCGCACTGCTTCCCAATGAAATTTGCTGCCCTTGGCTTTCTCGACGTCGCACTCATTGAGCAGCCCGGCCTGCTTGATGAACAGCCAGGTATTCAAGCCCGGATGCTTGCCCTTGGTCGCGACTTTTTTGCCTTTCAAGTCGGAAACTCTGTTGATGCCCGAGTCGGCGCGCACGACTAAGCGGTGATTCAGCAGGCTCACGGTCTGACCGAGGTAAACCCATTTGTCGCCCGCGGGGCGGCGAATATAGGGCGAAAGATGATTGCCGCCGACGAATTCGACGGTGCCGTTGGCGACGTTCTTGTGCGAATCTTCCGAAGTTATTTCGTAATCGTAATTCACATCGAGGCCATGCTTCGCCCAAGAGCCCGAGTCATGCACGACGTGCAAAAACGGCAGATGGCTATCCGAGCGGTAGGGAAAGTTTACTTTGTCCATGATGTTGTCCTCCTTCTATGAATCTGTCCTTATTTGATGCGACCGGAGACGTCAACCTCGCAAGCTCATTGGAGCTTCAGTTTGACCGCCCACTTTTCCCAGACTTCATCGCGCTTTTCCGAGCTGAACTTGTTGGCGACGGCAAAGCGCTCGCGCCAATGAAAGGGCTTGCAGGCGTCGATCAACATCCGGCTCATGGTGAAGTCGCCTCCTTCGCGCTTTTCTGGCGGCAGGCGCGGGTCGAGATCGGTGGTCCAGGATTTGAGAATCTGGATTGATTCGGCGGGATCGACGCGCGTGCACATCGCCCAAATCACCTGCTTTAAGTCCACGGGATCGATGTCGTCGTCGACGGCGATGTAATAGCGATACATGCTCGCGCCGGTTTGCATGCCGGCGACGGCCGTGAGTGCTTGGAGCGCATGTCCTGAATAGCGCTGCTTCAGTGAAACCACGACCATCAAGGTGTGACAGTGGCACCAGACGCCTTGGACGTCGGAGACGCCGGATTGCTCCAGCTGATCCCAAATGCGGGCGGCGTAGAGTGGAATGCCGTAGCGTTCGGTGATGGGTAAGAGCGGCGGGTTGCCCAGAAGAATAGGATCGTTGCGGTAGAGCACTCGTTTCACGCGCACGACGGTCTCATTGCCGCTGTGCGTGTAATATCCCGGCCACTCGCCGAACGGGCCTTCGGCATGCGACTCTTCTTCGGGTGACGGCATCTCGCCTTCGATGACGATTTCCGCTGTGGCCGGTATGGGCAGTCCGGTGAACGGCGCGCGGATCACTTCGAGCGGCGCGCCGCGCAGCGCGCCGGCATATTCATATTCGCTGACGCCGATTTTTGCCGCCGAAGGCCCTGCCATCCAGGTCGCCGGCTCACAACCAAGCACGATCGCGACGGGGCAGGCACGACCGGCTTGCCAATGTTTGCGCGCGATCTGTTTGCCGTGTTTGTGCTCGATGATCCAAAGCGTGACGCGATCCTTGCCGACGATGCACGAACGGTAAGTGCCGACGTTGACCCAGCCGCTGTCCGGATCTTTGGTGATCACCATGTCGCCGGTGCCGATGTAGCGGCCGCCGTCGTGCTCGTGCCACTTGGGCGTGGGAAAAATATTCAAATCGATCCGGTCGCCTTCGAGGACGTTTTCGGTTATCGGTCCCGAGGAAACTTCCATGGGCGCGAAGGGTTTTAAATCGCGAATCTTGTTACGCCAGCTTTTGAGAATTTCCAGTTTCGGCACATCGGTCGGTATGCCGAGGGCGAGCGCGAAACGACGCGCGCTGGCAAGCACGTTGGCGGCGATGCGAAAGCCTCTGGGGTAACCGACGATGTTGTCGAAGAGCAGGAGCGGGCCTTCTTGCTCGGCCATCAGCTCGGTCAGACAGCCGATCTCGAGGTCCCAGTGCGCGCCGTCGATGTTTTTAAGCTCGCCCATGCGCGCGGCACCGTCGATAAAGGATCGGAGGTCGGAGAAGGCCATGAATTCTCTCTTGATTCGTGAACTCGAATGTCGCTTTAAAGCACGGACGTCATTCTGGACGAAGTGAAGAATCTCGACCGAAGGCGAGACCCTTCGCTTCGCTCAGGGTGACACACGAAACTGACGCGCGACGATTCTGCTCTGCCGTTTCGTGCGCAAGAACAAAAGTTTATACGCGACTAGTGCGTGGCATTATAGCAACCGTCCATAAATAACTTATTCAAATCCGCCGGCGTGACCGCGCAATACTCGGCGGAATAACCGGGGCGCTCGTTGACGCCTTCTTGCAGCAACCGTGCGAGTACGGTTTGGGTTACTGCGCCGTGGGATTTCCGATCCAAATGATCCATCGTGTCGGCTTCATGATGCTTGGAGAAATAGCTGGCGTCGGCGGTGCTGAGACCATAATGCATCGTAAGCGCCTTGAAAAAATCCAAACAGGAATTGCCAAACGGGTGCTCCCAAAGCACCGAGAACCAATATTCCTGAATCTGCCCGTCGTTGATCAGAGTGCGATGAAAATCCGGCAAGGC
>VBKX01000398.1:0-2637 GCA_005879435.1 Deltaproteobacteria bacterium | reverse complement strand
GCCGCCAGCTCGGCGATAAATTCTTGAGCTTGCGGCTCGTTCAGTTTCAGCATCCGACACGCCTCCAGCGTATAGATAGACTTCCACCACGCATCATCTCCCAATATTGCACGCCTATCTGGCTGTCAAGCTTGAATCTGCCACGCTTGCCCCAAACGAGCTAGCTAGGCTAGAATCAACCAATTCACGCGAGGAGGATTGCGATGGACGTAAAGAATCTCGACGAGATGATGGCGACAAAAAAGCGCAATACACATTTATTCGGCGGCGGGAATTTTAGATCCTGGATGCTTTATTTTGTTCCAGGAGACGGCACGGATATGCACTACCACGCCAATCCGGAAACTTTCTTGGTACTCTCGGGCAGCGGCGTAGTTAAAGGCTTGAAAGGCGAGGAACGGCCGATTCGCAAAAATGAGGTCCTTTTCTTAGAAGCCAAGGATTACTACCAAATCACCAACAACGGCACCGAGCCCTTGGTGCTGTTTGGCAACCGCTCCGAAGCTTTCGGTGGGCCCCATGTCAAAACCGATGGATCGGACCGCAATGCAAACGCGTGAAGCGGGCCACCTCTAAGACGGTCAATTGACATCCGCGGGGACTGTGGTTAAGTTACTCATCAAACAGCTAAGTTGAGGATTTTTCATGCCTATTTACGAGTACCAATGCCAAAAATGCGGCACCTTCGAGACCACGCAAAGAATTACCGATAAGCCATTGGTAAAATGCCCGGCCTGCAAAGGAAAGGTTAAGAAGCTTATTTCCAACACATCCTTCCAACTCAAAGGTACCGGCTGGTACGTTACCGACTACGCCCGCAAAGGGCAAAACGGCGACGCCAAGAGCGACACAAGTTCGAAGTCGACTTCGGAATCGAAGACGGAATCCAAAGAAACTAAAGCAGAAAGCAAAAAAAGCGAGAACGCGTCGTCGAGCAGCGAAAAATCGTCGTCCACATCGAGTTCGACTCCAGCGACGTCCTGACCGACCTTGCGTTCTGAGGATATTGCGATTCCATAAAGCAACGGCGCCTGAAAGGCGCCGTTGCTGTTTTTGGGGCCATGAATGACGAAATATAGGTCTGGATTTGAAATTTGTTTTTCGCTATAGCTGAAAGGAACGATTAAAAAATCTGCTGAAGGAGGTTTTATCTATGGCTCAGACTATAGAAAATATTGTCGAACCGAATGATGCCGGCCTGACCTCGGAGATGGTGTCATTTCCCGGTCAAGCCGGATCCGTGAACGCTTATGTGTCACGGCCAAAGAATGGCACGAGTCTCGGTACCGTAGTCGTGATTCACGAAAACAGGGGACTCGTCGGGCATATCAAAGACGTCGCCCGCCACTTTGCTAAAGACGGCTTCGCCGCAATCGCTGTGGATTGCATGAGCCGGATCGGCGGGAGCGATAAATGGAATGGCAGTGATGAGGCGACCAAAGAAATTCAGAAAGTAAACGGCACCATGGTGGCCGAGGATCTGACGTCAGCCGTGGCTTATATGAAAAAGCAGAACTACGTCAATGGCAAATTCGGTGTCGTTGGCTACTGCTGGGGCGGCGGTCAATCACTCAATTTCGCGACCAAGTGCAAGGATCTCAATGCCGCGGTGGTTTACTACGGGCGCAATCCCGATCCGCTCGATTCCGTCGCCAATATTCCCTGCGCCGTGATGGGTAATTACGCCGCGGAAGATCCGAACATTATGCCCGGTGTCGAGCCTTTAAAGGCTGCGTTGTCAAAGGCCGGCAAAAGCTTCGATTGTAAAGTTTATCCGGGAGCCAAGCACGCATTTAACAACAATACCAATGCTGACCGCTACAATCCGGAAGCGGCGAAGGATGCTTGGGCAAGAACGACAAGTTTTTTCAAATCGAAATTAGCTTAAAAAATCGGCGTAATTAACGCGCGTAAGCGGCATGCGGCCTCACTTGGTTGAGTTAGGTTGCATGCCGCTTTCGTTTTTCTCGGTGAGTTCGGGGCGCTGGCCCACGCCCATCCGGGCGACATCGGGAGTGATGATGTAAGGACCCTGAGAAGTATCGCGCCATATTTGTTTGGATAATTCAGCATTGCCGCCGGTGACGACGTAGGAAAGCGCGCCGCTCAATGCGCCGATCGTCACCGAAATCGCCTTGACGGGCAGAAACCACATGTTGCCGGCGGTGACGCCGACCCCGACCCCGGCTTTTTCAATAACGTCTTCTGCTCGAAGCAGGCCGGCGGGCAGAAGAGCGAACGAGAGAACCAATACCGGAATGCCGAGCTTCGATAGTTTTGACATCGGTCTAACCTCGTAAAAATAATTTTGCGCGGATCGCGTCAACGCCGTGGGTCGGATTCCAATAGCGCCGCACGCCGAAGTAGTAACAGCAGGCATCATTATCAAGATCGTTGTTGAAGCAGCGCAGCTGTCCGTCCTGAAAACGTACGCGGGCGAGGCAGGTGCCGCCCGGAATCGACGACGTCATCACTTCCATGACCACGCCAAGACCCCATTGCTCGTAGCGTAAATGATTGACTTCATCGCCGACGCGCAAATACAGTCTCTTTCCTTCACTGGAAGCGAGGGTTGTTTCGTTGCGACGATGAAAGTGCTTAAGCGTCAGGTCGACGTTGGGAACGGGTGACTCGTGG
>VBKX01000397.1 GCA_005879435.1 Deltaproteobacteria bacterium | reverse complement strand
GTACCGTCCAATGTCGGACCGGCGACGATGCCGAATTACGAGGATCTCGCGTCGCAGGGGATTTTTACCGATGCATCGACCGGTATCAAAGTTTTCGCCGGACAGCGCGCCGAAACTTTTTACATCGATCTGGGTGCGGTTTTCGATACCGCCAATCTACGCCGCAAGCCTCTGCCGATTTTGACTGCGGCAGAGGACGCCGACGATGGCAAAGACCCATTCGGCATCAACCGCTTCAGCGGCACCAACGTCAACAGTATTGCCATCGAAGTACCGATCTCGCGGATCACTCAAGATGGTAAATCGGCGGAACAAACCAGCGCTCCGGTGATCGGTATGTACGCATCGACGGCGCGACAGAAAATCAAAATTCTCGGCGACGACGGCGGGACGAAAACTCAGGGGCCGTGGGTGCAAGTGTCGCGCCTGGCGAATCCACTAGTGAACGAATTGATCATCAACACATCGTCGAAGGATTTGTGGAGCCGGTAACTCAAACGCCGCGAACTGATCTGATGAGCGTGTTCCTCAAGTATCCGGGACAGGCTGTCAACGGTGCGAACTGCGGCAATCCATGTTCGGAGCTGTTGCGGCTTAACCTTAAAGTCGCAGCAACCTCGCCGGAGAGTCAGAAGAGGCTAGGCGGGCTTGCCGGCGACGCAGCGGGATTTCCCAACGGCCGGCGCCCAAATGACGATGTGACCGACATCGCGCTGCGCGTAGTCGGCGGCGCTAACTATCTCGCCGCGCGCGTCGGCGACGGCGTGAACTTTCTCGGTGGCGCGCCGGGCGCGGGCACGAACGACGGTCCGGGCTACGGCACGATTTCGGGCAATCGTCTTGATGTTACGAAGAATGGCATCGCGAAAGAGTTTCCCTATCTGCCCACTTCCTATGATGGGCGGGGCCGTCGCCATATCGACTGCGTGCAATCGACCGGCGCGCCCTGTATCGAGCAGTAAAACTACTCAGAGCCAGGGAGCAGCCTTTCTCCTCCCTCCGGCGCATTCTACCAGGAGACGGCGATGAAAAATTTCAGCCATAAAACGATCACGGTGCTCGTGGCGATATTTGTTTTGGTCTCCCTTACCGATCAACTCCATGCTCAACTCATGCGCACTGACACGCAGATTCGTTACTACCAGCAAATGCTGAAACGCAGTCCGCGCAATACGACTGTCTTACTCGGGCTCGGCGACGCTTTGATCCGTAAAGCCAGAGAATCCGGCGACCCGAGCTATTTCAACCGCGCCGAAGAAGCATTGCAAAAGGCTTTGGAGATCGCGCCGCAAAACGCCGGGGCTTTACGCCATCCCGCTTATGTTTTTTAGTCGCGCCACGAATTTGCGCCCGCCGCGGTCCAGGCACGCCGAGCCTTGGCGATCAATTCCGAGGACGGCGACGCCTACGGCATTCTCGGCGACGCGCTGCTCGAAGTCGGTCGGTACGCCGAAGCCGAGGCGGCGTACGATCACATGGTGCAGCTGGAACGAAGTCTCTACTCGTATAGCCGGTTGGCAGGGCTGAAGAGCACACGCGGCGATAGCGCGGGCGCGATTGCGGATTTAGAACGTGCTGTCGCCCTTGGGAAAGCAGCAAAACAGCCGAGCGAGGGCATCGCCTGGGCGGAGTGGCAGCTCGGCATGGAGCATTTCGCCATCGGTGACTTACTGATGGCCGAGAGTTGTTATCGACAATCGCTGCAAACGTATCCGAATTACTATCGGGCTCTAGCCGGCATGGCGCAGTTACGCACCGCGCAAAAGAGCTACGATGAAGCGATCGATTTCTATCAAAAGGCCATCGCCATACTGCCGATGCCCGACTATGCCGCGGCGCTGGGCGACATCTACGCGAAGACGGGGCGAGACGAGCAAGCGCGTCAACAGTATGCGCTGGTCGAGTACATCGGCCGGCTGAACGATATCAACAAGGTTCTTTACAACCGGGAGCTCGCTTACTTTTACGCCGATCACGACCTGAAATTAAACCTCGGGCTGGAGCTGGCGCAGCGCGAGTTGGATTACCGCCGCGATATTTATGCCTACGATCTTTTGGCCTGGAATCTTTACAAGAACGGCAGACTCGACGAAGCGCGCGCCGCTATCGAAGAAGCGCTCAAGTTAGGCACGAAAGACGCCAAGCTGTTTTTCCACGCGGGCATGATTTACTCGTCTTTGGACGCGAAGGCGAAAGCTACAGAATTTCTTGCTCTCGCGCTCAGCACCAATCGCAATTTTCATCCGGTCTTTAGCGCAACTGCTGCAGAAATCCTCGAGCGCTTGGAGCACAGCACTGACCGAGCCGGCGTCGAGAGGCAAGGCCAAGGAGGATAAAGCGATGGACATGCGCCAGATCGCCGTTATCGGGTTCGCCGTTTTGACGATTTTCGGCGTCGACCGAGCGACGGCTCACCCTCTGGGAAATTTCAGCATCAGCCATTATTCGGCCATTGGTATCGGTAAAGACGCGGTCGAGCTCAGATACATCATCGATATGGCCGAAATTCCGACTTTCCAAGAAATTCAAGAAAACAGGATCACGGTCGATGCCGAGGACGTCAACGTTCAAGCCTATCTCACACGCAAGGCGGAGATTCTGCGCGATGGTTTGTCGCTGCAGGTCGGCGGCAAGCCGCTGCGGCTTCATCTTGATTCCAGGGAGATCATTTTTCCGCCGGGCGCGGGGGGGTTGCCGACGATGAAAATCGGCATGCTTTTTAAAGCAAAGCTCGATAAGGATTCGATAAACGGTGAACAAGCGCTGGAATATCATGATGGAAACTTTCCCGGACGAGCCGGCTGGAAAGAAATTATCGCGGTGGCAGATGCCGGCTTGAAGCTGATTAATAGTTCGGTTGCCGGCACGGATCGCAGCCGACAATTAAGCGATTACCCGACCGATCTACTAAACAGCCCACCGCAGCAGTTGGATGCGCGGATCAATTTTGCCGTCGGTACCATTTCGCCAGCGGTGGTTCCCGTGCGGAGTCCGATCTCGGTCGCCAAAACAACTCTTCAGACGTTAGAGTCATCGAACGAAATTCTACCGCCGGAGCAAACGTACAGGGCAAACACAAACTTGGGTTCCGCAAGTTCAAGCGACGATTCTTCCATCCAACTCGCAGCCAACAGGCAATCTACGCCGCGTAATTCCTTTACCGAGATGATGGCGACGAAGCAGCTGAGCTTAAATATCATTCTGCTCGCCCTAGTCGTTGCCGTCGGTCTCGGCGCGTTTCACGCCCTTGAGCCGGGACATGGCAAGACTTTGGTCGCGGCGTATCTCGTCGGCTCGCGCGGCACGTTCAAGCATGCGTTGCTGCTTGGCTTGATCGTCACCGCGTCGCACACTGCGGGTGTGTATCTGCTCGGTGCGGTTACTCTCTATGCTTCGCAGTACATCGTGCCGGAGCAGCTTTATCCCTGGTTGGGATTGGTATCCGGTGTCATGATCTTCACGCTCGGCGTGATTCTTTTGGTGCAGCGTTATCTGCGAAGAGACGCGCTGTCGGGTCATGTGCATCACGGTTATTCGCATCATGCGCTGGGCCACCCACATCATCACGCGCACCATCACGGCCATGGGCACCGGCACGATCATCACGAGGGCCAAGTATCCTTGCGCGAGCTCATGACCCTCGGCATCAGCGGTGGCATCGTGCCGTGCCCCGCGGCTCTGGTCGTTCTCTTGAGCGCGGTATCGATGCAGCGGATCGGGTTCGGCTTGCTGCTGATCGTTGCCTTTAGCGTGGGCTTGGCGGCCGCGCTGATCGCCATCGGTGTTTTGATGGTTTATGCGCGCCAATTCATGGCGCGGTTTCACGGCGAAGGGCGAATCGTGACACGCTGGCTGCCTTTGACTTCGTCCGCGTTCATCGCGCTCTTTGGCGTCGGACTCACCTGCCAAGCGCTCGTGAGCGGCGGTTTCATTCGGTTGTGAGGCTTGGAATAACTATCGATCGGAGGAAAAAACATGAGAGGCAAATTAGCTTTAAGAGTCGGCTTGGTGATTTTGGCAGTCATGTTGTGCGGAACGTTAAGTCCCGAGTCCCCGGCGCAAGCCCAATCATCCAGCGCCGCGCCGTCGTTGTACAAGCGCCTCGGTGGTTACGATGTGATCGCGGTGGTCACGGATGATTTTCTTGGCCGGCTGGCCGCGGATAAACAGATGAGCCGTTTTTTTGTCGGCGTCAGCGCGGATTCGCTGCGTAAGTTGCGCCAGCATGTGGTCGACCAGCTTTGCGAAGCGAGCGGTGGACCCTGCTACTATTTCGGCAGAAGCATGAAGACCGTTCATGCGGGCCTGGGAATTACCGAGTCGGACTGGCAAATCACCGTGAAGCACCTGACGGCGACAATGGACAAATTTAAAGTGCCCGATAAAGAGAGAAACGAGATCCTTACTCTGTTTGCCAGCCTCAAGAGCGATATCGTCGAAAAGTCTTAGGCTATTTCAACGCCGGATTTTACGCCTCTTACGCGGCTTCTTCCTGTGATAAGAAGCGGGCATGGGAGGCGCTTATATGTCGACAACAAACACGCTGCTCGGCGATTATTCGCTGCTCGATGCGCTGACGAAGCGTCGCTCGCGGCGCTTTGGCTTGGGCATGAAGATGCCGGCGGGACCGCTGGCGTACCAAAGCCGGCATGCGCCGTTTCCGCTAAGCGAAGAAGAAGAGGCGTATTTGACGTTTGCTGCCAGCGGCATTACCGGATTTGCTCTGCTCGATCTGCCGTTTGCCGAAGGCCAGGGCGGGGCAATCGTGGCACGTTCGTTGGGCCGGACGATCGCTAGCGGCGACGCGATCCAAGCCGTTTCATTAATGGTCATCAAAGATGACGCCACCTACTTGATCAAGCGGCCGCAAGATTTCACGCCGCAGGAAATTGCGGGGTTGATCGATCAGGCGGATAGCAGAGAGTTCACGCAGCTCTATCAGCGCATGCGAATCAAAATCAAAGACGGCCGGGCAGCGCCGCCGGTGGCGCCGATGTTCAATGTCAACGTGAACCGCTGGTCGCTCTATGCGCCGGGAACGACGTA
>VBKX01000396.1:6830-8816 GCA_005879435.1 Deltaproteobacteria bacterium | reverse complement strand
GCTGCGCGCCATGCCGCCGGATCCAATCATGGCGAGCACTTTGGCATTCGTCCGCGCCAAATACTTCGTGCCGAGACCGGCGCAGGCGCCCACGCGCATGTGCTGCAGATAGCCGTCGTTCATGAGCGCGAGCGGCTCGGCGTTGCGCGTGCTGAGCAGAAAAATCAGGCCGCAGTAGCGCCCCCGTTCCATGCAGTATTTGTCTTCGACCATGAAGCCGTCCTGGTTTTCCCAGGCGAGCATATCGGATTTCATCCGGATGGCGAAAACGCCAAGCTGCCGCGATGCGCCTTCCATCGTGCCCCAGCGGTAATAGTACGGTTCTTGCGGCACATAGAAATCGATGCGTGGTCGGTAGCCGGCGCGCTGCTCGTTCAATTCGCGATAGGCGTCTTCCATCGCCGCGATGCAGGTTTTCATGTCGAGAACTTGCTCGATATGTTCATTGGTGAGAAAAATCATTTCACGTCTCCCCAGAAAGCGTTGACAGAGGAATTTTGGGATTGGTATAGCCCTTACGGAACCTCGTGTAAAGGTGATTACGACGGGCGCATGATCGGGAAGCTACGGCTGATGAGGGAGTGGAATTCCGAGAGATTTTCGAATAGCCCGGGTTGCCACCTCAGCCTGTGGCTGATGCTCGGCAATGACAATTGCCATAGCGCGATGGAGGAAATGATCGTCATGATCTCGACGGTACGTCTAAATGCTAAGCGTCTGCTCCTGATGGTTTGCTTCGTTATACTCCTCGTCGAATGTCTTGAGACTTCGCACGCTGCGCAACTCGACGCGGTCAATCTCAGCTATTCCGCTCTGGTCCCTTCCGGCGCGCCGTTTTGGATCGCCCAGGAACTCAAGTTGTTCGAAAAAGAAGGTCTCAAGACACAGCTGCTCTATATCAACGCCGCGCCGCGGGTCATGGCGGCGATCCTGGCCGGTGAAGTGCAGGTTTCTTTATCGGGGGTGAGTCCGCTGGTTTCGACCTATGCCCAAGGAAATGACCCCATGGCCATCGCAGGGGCGGTCAATCAAATCAATGTTTCAGTCTTCGCCCGTCCGGAAATCCGTAGCGCCGAAGATCTTCGCGGCAAACGCATCGGCATCACCCGCTTTGGCGGACTGACCGATTTTTCCGCTCAGTTCGCTCTGAAGAAATGGGGTCTACTGCCGGCGAAAGATGTCGCGATCATTCAAATCGGCGATGCCAGCGCTTTGATGGGCGCCATGGCTGGTAACGCGATCCAAGCCGCTACGTTGCAGCCGCCGTCGACGATCTTGGCCGCACAACTGCGCTATCGCGAGCTTTTAGATCTGTCCAAATCGGGCCTGGAGTATCAAAACACGGTGGTTTTGACCACCAGGTCGTTGTTGAAAAGGTCGCCGGATATGTTTCGTAAATTTCTACGCGCTTATTCTGCCGCGTTGGCCGTCTTTCACAAACAAAAAGATACCGCGATCGGAGTGATCGCACGCTATCTGAAAGGTATGGATCCGCTGGTTCTTGAAAAAAGCTACGAAGCTTACCGGGCTTGGGTACCGGAGATTCCCTACTTGAACCGCCCCGGAATGGAAGCGGCGATCGCCCTCACTCCCGCTGGAGGCAAAGAAAAAGAGATCAGATACAGTGATATCGTTGACGAGAGCATGGTTCGCGAGTTGGAACAACAGGGATTTTACCGCGCTCTCTATAAAAAGTAATCGGGAGAACCTCTATGCTGCTCATCACGGATCTGGAAGTGACAAAAGTTCTCAAGATGGACGATTGCATCGAAGCGATGGAGCGCGCGTTTGCCGAAGAGGCGCGCGGCATCGCCGTGAACAAGCCGCGCACGCGCTACAAAGTTCCGCCTGACTTGGACAAGCCGGGCTACATGGCCAATATCATTCCCGGGGCGGTGCCGAGCTCGGGGGTTGCCGCACTCCGTTATGATTCCACCATCGTGCAGGAACGGATGTTTGCCGGGACCAAACGGATGGATTTCCCAT
>VBKX01000396.1:0-6804 GCA_005879435.1 Deltaproteobacteria bacterium | reverse complement strand
GGAGCTGGGGATTTGTGCTGCTTTTTAGTCTGGAAACGGCGGAGCTCCTGGCGCTGATCCACGACTTCAGCTTGTCGGCCATCCGGGTGGGCGCGACCACCGGCGTGGCTAATCGGGCGCTGGCCAAAAAAAATTCGACGATCGTCGGTTTATTCGGTTCCGGAAACGAGGCACGCACCAACCTCGAAGCGATTTGCGCCGTACAGCCGATCGACAAGGTCTTGGTCTACAGCCCGACCAAAGAGCACCGCGACCGCTTCGCCGAAGAGATGACCGAAAGCTTGAACGTCGAAGTACAGCCGGTCACCTCCGCCCGCGCGGTCGTCAAGGGCGCGGATATCGTCATGTGCGCTACCAACTCCAGCCAAGCGGTATTCGAGGGAAGCTGGCTGGAGCCGGGCCAACTGGTGGTCACCATCGCCAATTCCGACGGCGTGCATCGGCGCACTGAGGCGGACGTCACGACGATGACCCGCAGCGATCTCATCGTGCTCAACAACATCGAGACGGCGGTTAACAATCAACAACGCGAGCTTCTCGATTTGATCGACCAAGAGAAAGTCTCTTGGGACAAGGTGTGCGAGCTCGGCCAGGCTCGGCCAGGTGCTCGTCGGTGCTCATGCAGGACGAAACAGCGATCAGGAAATCATTTACTACAAGAGCAACACCGGGGTTGGCATCCAGTTCGCCGCCGCCGGTGCGCTGATCTACGAAGCCTGCAAGAAACAGGGCTTAGGACGAGAGCTGCCTGGGGAATGGTTCGGCGCGGATCTCAGCGCATGGATGGATAAAGGTTTCATGCCGTCGCCGTAGAGCCCGCGAACTTAGGTGAGAGGTATTACTCGGATGCTAATCTTGCGGCCGAACGAAGTCGAGGGGCTGCTCTCGATGGCGGAGGCGGTCGGCGCGGTAGAAAAAGCATTCGCCGATTGGGGCGCCCATCCGGAGATCAATCTGACTCGACGCCGGCTCCATTTCGGCGGCGCGCGGCTGAATACCATGCCGGCAGCATTGCCGTCTCGGGACAAGATCGGTCTGCGTATTCAGAGTGAAATCCTTGCCGTCAGCGGCGGCGTACAAACTTATCCTTCCCGCAGTCCGCTGGTGGACGTTCTTTTCGACAGCCGAAACGCTGCACCGGTGGCGCTGATCCTGTCGTCGACGCAGCGCGGCCTAACGAAAGAAGGCGTGTCACTGCGGACTTCCGATCTCATGACCGCGTCGATCAGCGCCGTCGGCACCAAGTGGATGAGCCGGAGCGACTCCAGCGAACTGCTGCTCCTGGGCTCCGGCAAGCAGGCTCGCAATCATTTGCTGGCCATGAAGGCGGTTCGCGCGTTGAAACATGTCTCTGTTTTTAGCCCGACAAAGGAACACCGCGAACAGTTTGCTGACGAAATGAGTCATGCCCTCAAGCTGGATGTTGTCGCCACCGATGATGTGCATAGCGCGATGCAGCGCGCCGACATTATCCTTGCCGCGACCAATACCAATGTACCGGTGTTTTCCGGTGTCCGGCTGCAAGACGGATCTCACGTAACCTCCATCGTCGGCAGTAACGTGGGCATGGTTCAGGCAGGCGTGATTGCTCATAAGCGCCGCGAGTTGGATGACACGACGCTGGCGCGCGCCGCGGTGATCGGCATCGCGTCGCGCGAACTTGCACAGAGTTGCGAGAGATAGTTGGCGGACAGAAGCAGGGCAGGCGCACTACGACTGACATCACGGTCTTCAAAAACAATGGCGGGCAGGGAATCGCCGAGTTGGCAATCGCCGATCTCATTCTGACACGGGCACGAGAGAACAAACTCGGCATCGACGTGACGTGGGGTGAAGGCTATTAGCGAGGAGGCGTTATGGTGAACGTGATGGTACAAGGCTTGGCCGGATTTCTCTTTTTAGGTCTTTGGTTGACGCCTGGCGCGTCCGGGCAATTGACAAAGCTCAACGCAGCCTATTCGGCGGAAAGCTCGTGGTCGCTCGCGACTTGGGTTGCTTTTGACGCCGGCTACTTCAAGAAATATGGCCTCGATGTCAACTTGGTATTGATCCGCAGCGCAGCGACGATTACGTCGGCACTGATCGCCGGCGAAACACCGATGATTCAGCTCGGCGGAAACGGCACGATCCAAGCGGCCTTGCAGGGAGCGGACACCGTGAATGTGCTCACGCTCGTATCGATCATTCCTCAAAGCCTGGTAGTGACTCCGGACATCAAGACGGCCGACGATCTAAAGGGGAAGCGATTCGGCGTGAGCCGTTTCGGCGCTTTGAGCGATCTAGTCATTCGCCGATATCTTAGAAAATTCGGCCTCGATCCGGGCAAAGATGTCACGATTGTGCAGGTCGGCGGGATTCCCGAACTGCTGGCGGCGATGAAGGCCGGGGCAATCTCTGGAGGCTCCCTGTCTCCGCCCGTGCTCACAGCGGCGAAAAAGGCCGGCTTTAAAGAGTTTGGCGATTTCGCGAGTCTCGATTACAAATATCCTGCCGTCGCTGTCGCCACGACCAAGAGTTTTATCCAGCGCCAGCGAGCCTCGGCGCTCAACTTCGTGCGCGCCGAAATCGAAGGCATCCACGCAATCCACACGCAGAAGAACTTTGCTGTTAACGTATTGAAAAAATACATGCGGATCAGCGACCCGGAAATTCTCGAAGAAGGTTACCGCTACGCGCTGCGTTTCATTCAACCGAAGCCGTTGCCGACGGTGGACGAGATCAAGGCGGTTCTAGACGAACTGAAACGACTAGACGCAAAGCCGGAGAACTTTGTCGATCTCAGCTTGATGCAGGAGCTGGAGAAGGAAAAGTTTTTCGACAAGCTCAAGTAACGCGCGCAAAGTCATGTAGGATGTAACCATCCAAGGCAGCCAAATCGCTTGTCTTGCCTACGCGATGCCGTACAGCCGTGCGGGATTTTTGTCGAGGATACTTTCTTTCGCCGACTCGCTGATATCTGTGCGCTCCTGCAGCATGCGCGCGGCGCAGCGCTCGCGGTCATCGTGCGGCATGTCGCTGCCGAAAATGACTTGGCCTTCGCCGACTAGATTTAGCACGTTGGGCAAGATTTCGTCTTCGACCTCGGTGCTGAAAAAGATATTGCCGCGTTTGATGTACTCCAACACCGGTAGTTTCTGGATCGGCGCGGTCTGCGGCAAAAACTTTCTCAACGTCGACCCCTGGTTCTTGTAGCGGTGGTGTATGCGTTCGAGAATGAACGGCACCCACTGGCAACCGGCTTCGAGAAACACGATGCGCAAATCGGGAAAACGATCCAACACGCCGCCGCTGACCAGCGCGGTAAAAGCCATTAACAACGGCACGTGAAAGGCGATGACGCCGGACGGATAGATGTGCGAGTAAAGATTATTGACCGACGGACAGGACCAGCCGACGTGGACGCCGAGGGCGAGATTTTCTGCGCACATCGCCTCATAAAAAGGCAAGAGCCGCGGATGATCGAGCATGTCGTCGCCGGCGGTTCCGAGCACCATCACCGACACCGCGCCGAGGGTTTTCGCTTCATGCACTTGGCGCACCGCCGCGGGGATATCATCGAGATTAACCACTGCCGCCCACTTCAAGCGCTGGTGACCGGAAAGTCGGTCGCCCATCCAGCGGTTAAATGACGAGGTAATTGCCGTGCCGAGTCCGACGTTCTTGGTCAAAGGGTAAGCAAGGAACAGCGTCGTATAGATCACTTGAATCGCGATGTCTTCATCGTCCATCGCTTTGATGCGCGCGGCGACATCGGAAAGTTCCATGCTGCCGATGCTGTCGGCTTTGCCTTGCGTGTGCGCCGCGACTTGGCCGTTAAAATTGGTCGGCGTGCCGAGATTATGACAACCCGGTCCGACGCGGCGCGGGTAGAGCTGTTCGTCTATAACCCAGTAAACTAGGCCGTCCACGGCCGTCACGCGCGGACGCAGAGAACGAAAGTCCGGATCGAGATATTTATCGCTAAAGGTGTCGAGATTCTCCTCGACGTGACCGTCGGCATCGATGACCCGCATCGCAAACACCTCTTCTATGGTTGGCTTATGTGTATTCCTGGATGTCTAGGTTCTCAAGTGTCGGGCGCGATGAGCGAAGAGAACCGCATCCGACGATCTCGACGTGAGCTACGGGAGACTAGAGCCCGTATAGCGCCTTGGCGTTATGGGAGAGAATTTTTTCTTTAACGCCCGAGTCGATGCCTTCCATGCGCTGGAATTCGTTCAATGCAGTCACGGCGCTGGACGGGTCGGTGTGGCCGTAGTCGGTCCCGATCACCAGGCGATCTTCGCCGGCGCAACTCACGATATAGGGCACATCGTCGTTGACTTGGCAGGTAACGAAAATATTGTAAGCCTCGAAGACGTTCTCCGGGAAAGATCGATTAGCGACTCTGTAACGAATTTTTGCCTCGCGATAGATCCATGGCACCCATTGGGCGGAGGCTTCTATAAAGCCCCAGCGGAGTTTCGGGAACGTATCGTGCAGTTCGCTCATGATGACGTCGAAGCAGGCGGTTACGGTGGGCACACGGAATTGCGCGAAGCGGCCGGCCGGCGCTAGACGGTAGAGATCGGCGTTCTCCGGATTGCCGTTGGCGATGTGCACGGCGATTGCCATGTCGAGGTCGCTGGCGACCTGGTAGAGCGGATAAAAATACGGATCCGATAGATGACGATCGCCTTCCAGCGGCCGCATGCAGACCGCCGCGCCGCCATTCTCTTTGGCGAACTTCACTTGCTCGATCGCCTCGCCAATATTCATCGCCGGCACGACGCAGGAATAAAACAATCGACCCTGGCTTTTTTTCGAAATATCCGCCAGCCAACGGTTCCAACTGCGGCACAGCGCGACCTCGGCGTCGGGCCGGGTGGTGATCCGCTCGATCCAGAAAGTGTTGTGCAACACCTGCACGTCAATGCCGAGCTCATCCATGTGTCGCGAACGCAGATCGACGTCGTCGAGCTCGCGCGCGGCCTGCGGCGTTTCGAAGTTTCGCCCCGCGCGTTGGGCGAACGCGCGCAGCTCCTGTTCGGATAAAGTTGGGAATCGAAAGCCGGCGATCTTGTCGTCGATGACCCAATATTGCCGGGTCGGATCTTCGGGCGCAGAATAGAGCTTGGGGCGAAATTTACGCTCCGAGGCGTCGAGATAATCCCAAGTGCGCTCGGTCTCAATGACGTGGGCGTCGGCGTCGATGATTGGAATTGAATGGTTCATGGCGATTCTCCCTTCGTCCGCAGGCCTCTGGCGCTAATCGAAGGTATTGCGGTGACAAGGCGCTGTCAAGATAGAACCCCGCGGCGGGTCCAGGTGCTGCGACAATTTTCGCTTGACTCTAATTTCGCGCCATTGGCATATAACCAACCAGCCGCAGCTATCTCTCGTGAGCGTGCGTTGCTGCGCTGAATTCTCGTCTCGTGGAGGGCCATGGTATGAAAAGCGCTTACGGTCTAAAGATTCCTGAACCCGATCCCAGGCTCACGCGGATCGGCCCGGGCACGCCGTGCGGCGAGCTGATGCGCCGCTACTGGCAGCCGGTGTGCTTATCAGCAGACCTCACAGACTTGCCGAAAGCGGTGCGCATTCTCGGCGAAGACTTGATCGCCTTTCGCGACGGCGAGGGCAGGGCGGGGTTATTATTCTTTCGCTGCAGCCATCGCGGTGCTTCGCTAGAATATGGCCGCGTCGAAGCGCGCGGCATTCGTTGCTGTTATCACGGCTGGCTTTACGATGTCGAGGGGAACGTCTTGGAAATGCCGCTGGAGCCCGCCCGTAATCCGTATCTAAAACAGATCCACCATCCTTGTTACCCGGTGCGCGAATTCGCCGGCTCGGTGTTCGCTTACCTGGGGCCGCTCGACAAGCTGCCGGAATTTCCGGTCTCTGATATCTGGCAGACGGCCGGCGGCACGCTCAAGGCGCGCATGGGGCCGCGGGTCGGCGGACCGGTGAACTGCAATTGGCTCCAGGCCGAGGAAAATTTAATGGACGCGCTGCACACCTTCTGGCTGCATACGCGGCACAGCGGCGCGCAGTTCCCTTCGCAAGTAAATTGCAAACCGGCAAGTGGTGGGAGCTCATCTGGGAGATGATCATGCCGCTCAACGTTCACTTGGTGTATACCGATGAGCCCAACACCGAACGGGTGCGTGCGGTGAGCTACTGCGTGCCGGTGGACGATACCCATCAACTCGGCGCGAGCATTCGCTGGTTGCCCGACGGTGAACCCGAAGCGCTCTCCGGCCGTGAGCAGCTTGCGCCCGGCGGGCGCAAGAATGCGAGCTACGAATACATCCAGCGGCATCCGGACGATAAGGAAGCGGTGGAAGGGCAGGGCCCGATCGCGCTACACGGCTTGGAGCATCTGGTCACGTCCGATCAAGGCGTGATGTTGTTCCGAAACATTTTGAGAAAAGCCACCCACGCAGTCGCGCAGTGTGACGACCCGAAGGGAATTCTTCGCGACCCCGTTAGAGCGTCATTCGTTGCCACAAGCGCCGGAAGTGTCGTTAGGGATTAAGCACTTCCCCCGCATAAGGTCGCTCTCGGCGGGTTAGCGCCGGCTTGCCCCCTTGCGCGAAACCGGTTTGTCGATCGCTTCGCCCCAACGGGTAAGAAACGTCAACACGAACTCACTCTGCTGAGCCGGTTCAACCGCGAGCGGCGCCAGCGCCATGGCGACGGTGAGGGCGATGTGATAGCCGATCGAGCGCGATGCCAGCGCGCGGCGATAGGCGGGGTGGACGCGGTTGACCCAAACGGTCGATTCAACGAGCCGGCCAAGATCCATACCATCGGCGCGGTCTT
>VBKX01000051.1:4865-12208 GCA_005879435.1 Deltaproteobacteria bacterium | reverse complement strand
AGATGGCCGATGCGCTCGCGAATGCGCCGGCGATCGACTTCCAATTGAGTTTCACCGGGTCCCCGCGTGCCGATACCGCCGCCGAGACGCGATAGATGGGTCCATTGGCGCGTCAGTCGTGGCAGCAGATACTGGAGTTGCGCCAACTCAACTTGCAGCTTGCCCTCATTGCTGCGCGCCCGTTGCGCGAAGATATCGAGAATGAGTTGACTGCGATCAATAACGCGAACCTTGAACGCTGTTTCCAGGTTGCGCTGCTGCGCTGGGGTGAGATCTTCGTCGACGATGATCAGATCTGCGTGAGTTACGGTCAAACTTCTTTGTATCTCGTCGACCTTGCCGCGGCCGATCAAGGTCGCCGGAGTCACATGTCTGACTTGCTGAGCAAATTTGGCTAAGACGGTCGCGCCCGCGGTTTCAGTCAACCGTTCGAGTTCGCGCAAACTCTCGTCCGGCGGCAGCTTGTGGTCGCGTGACGGCAGTTCGACACCGATCAGGACGGCCTTCTCTTTAGGGTGGTGCGTGGGAATCAACTGCTTCAAGAGTCTAGCGAGCGAAAAGCGACTCGTGTACCGAAGAGCCGCTCGACTGTCTCTTCTAATTCCGCTGATGACGCCACGCGCACCTGTTCCGGAAGCTCGATGACAGTCTCGCCGTTCGCGGGCGCCAGTAAGTGGAGAAAGACCTTCGCCTGGCCTGGATAGTCGAGCAACGTATCTCGCAAACGAACCAACTCATCGGCTGAAACTTCAGACTCGCGGACATAAAGATGGACTTTTTCGCCGTTGCCGTTCGATTTGCCATTGCCGTTGGCGTGGCCGTTTTTCTGATTCTTTGCGGCGTCGGCAAGGAGAACCACCTCGTTTGCGATGACTTGCATCCGTTCTTCGCCCACTTCTAAGCGACCTTTGACAAAAATGGGATCGTCGGCGCCGAGCAGCTCTGCGCTCTTTTTGTAGGTATCCGGCCATGTGATGACTTCGATAAAACCGGTCTTGTCTTCGAGGTTGAAGTTGGCGTAGCGATCACCTTTTTTAGTATTGCGCAATTTCAAGGCCGAAACCACCCCACCCATTTTGATTTCTCCCGGCTGCGCCTTCTCCTTCAACACCGATATGGTCCCGCTGGTGATTCTGTTCAGGACGCGATCAAATTTATCCAGCGGATGACCGGTAATATAGAAACCCAGCGCTTCTTTTTCGAAGGCCAACGTCTCCTGGGAAGTCCATTCAGTTACCTGAGGATAAACGTCGCCCGGTTTGCTCGCTCCCTTGGCGGGCGTGCCGAGCATGGCGAAGATATCGATTTGATGGCTCGACTCGTCGCGTTGATGCGCCTGCCCGGCTTTCATCGCGTCGTCCAGCGCGCCGATCATGCGTGCCCGCGAAACTTGCGTGGCATCGAAAGCACCGCATTTGATCAAGCTCTCGATCACCCGGCGATTGACCGCCGTCATATCGACGCGCCGGCAAAAGTCGAACAGCGAACCGAAGGGACCGTCCTTTGAACGGCTTTCAAGAATGACTTCCACGGCCTTCTCTCCGACGTTTTTCACCGCCGCCAAACCGAAACGGACTTTGTCGCCGATGGGCGTGAAGTCTGCGCGGCTTTCGTTGACATCGGGCGCAAGCACCTCGATCTCCTTGGCGCGGCATTCGGAAAGATTTTTGATGACCTTATCGGTGTCGCCCATTTCCGAGGTCATCAATGCCGCCATGAACTCGACCGGATAGTGAGTTTTCAAATAGGCGGTCTGGTACGACACCAGCGCGTAGGCCGCGGAATGAGACTTGTTGAAACCATAGCGCGCAAAGGTTTCCATCTGGTCGAAAATTTCCGTGGCTTTTTTCTCATCGATTTTTTTGGCGCGTGCGCCCTCGACAAAGCGCTCGCGCTGCGCCGCCATTTCTTGGGGGTCTTTTTTGCCCATGGCGCGCCGCAGGATATCGGCGTCGCCCATGGTATAGCCGCCGAGCACCTGGGCGATCTGCATCACCTGCTCCTGGTACACGATCACGCCGTAGGTGTCTTTGAGAATCGTATCGAGCAGCGGATGCAAGTATTTGATTTTTTCTTTGCCGTGTTTGCGCTTGATGTATTCCTCGGCCATGCCGCTATCGAGCGGACCAGGCCGATACAGCGCTGAGATCGCCACCAGATCCTCGAAGCAATTGGGCCTGATCTTGACGGTCATCTCGCGGATGCCCGTGCTTTCCAGTTGGAACACGCCGGTGGTGTTGCCGTTACAAAGCGTTCGATAAGTTTTTTTGTCATCCAACGGCAAGCGGTTAACGTCCATCGTTTCGCCGCGCGTAATTTCGATGAGCTTTAAACAATCGTGAATCAAGGTGAGCGTCTTAAGACCGAGAAAGTCGAACTTGACGAGGCCGATCTTCTCCACGCACGCGTGAGTCGAGGCATGGCGCACCAATCCTTCGAGACGCAAGGCATGATCCATCAGAGTTTTGATCCGCGGATCGTTTTTCACCATCTCGCCAAGCCGCGGCTCCATTTTCATCGCCTCGGTCAACGGATAATCGAATCCCTGTTTCGGCGCGGGAATCAGCTTCGCGATGGCATCGGTTTCCGCGAACGACAACCCGAGAGCGCGGCCGACGTCTCGGATCGCGGCTTTGGCTTTGAGAGTCCCGAATGTCGCGATCTGTGCCACGCGGTCGGCGCCGTATTTGTCTTTGACGTATTGAATGACTTGCGCCCGGCCACGAATACAAAAATCGACGTCGATATCCGGCATCGAACGCCGCTCGGGGTTGAGAAAGCGCTCGAACAGCAATACGTGGCGGATCGGATCGAGGTCGGTGATTTTGAGAGCATACGCGACCAAGCTGCCGGCGGATGAGCCGCGTCCCGGCCCGACCGGGATACCGTTTTCCTTGGCGTAGTTGATAAAGTCGGCGACTACCAAGAAATAGCCGGGAAATTGCATGCGCTTGATCACGTCCAGCTCGTATTCGAGCCGCTCAACATAACTCTTTCTGAGATCGGGATCGGTTATGCCCTCAAGACGTTGTTCCAGCCCTTGGTGCGCCAGCTCGTCCAGGTAGTCGTCAAGGGTGATCTCTTTAGGCGGTGTAAAGTTAGGAAAATGATACTTGCCGAATTCGATGTCAACGTTGCAGCGATCGGCGATTTCGAGCGTCCGCTCGACGGCGCCGGGACAATAGTCGAAGCCTTGATTCATCTCGTCGGCGGATTTGAGATAAAGCTCGTCGGTCTCGATCTTCAGGCGATTGTCATCGCTGACCGTTTTGCCGGTCTGCACGCAGAGCAGCACATCGTGCGCGTGGAAATCCGCCCGCTCGCCGTAATGACAATCGTTGGTCGCGACGACGGGGATGGATAGTTCCTTGGCCAGCGCGACCAACTGACGATTGACCTTTTCCTGCTCGGCGAGTTTATTGTCTTGAATCTCGATGTAATAGCGATCGCCGAAAATCGTCGCGTAGGTTTCCGCTGCGGCCTTGGCCTTCTCATAGACACCGTAGTTAAGCGCCTGGGAAACTTCGCCCTGTAAACAAGCGCTCAACGCGATCAGGCCGGCGTTCAGCTCCCTGAGCAAATCTTTGTCGATGCGCGGCTTGTAATAGAAGCCCTCCATGTAGCCGAGCGACACGAGCTTGCAGAGATTGCGGTAGCCTTCCTTGTTCATCGCGAGCAGAATCAGATGATTGTTGTATTCCTTCGGCCCCTTGTCGACGCCCTTCTTCTCGAAGCGGCTGGTCGGCGCCACGTAGATCTCGCAACCGATGATCGGCTTGATGCCGTGGCTCATCGCTTCGCGATAAAACTCGACGGCGCCGAACATGTTGCCGTGATCGGTCATGGCCACGGCCGGCTGCTTGAGCGCTTTGATGCGCTCGAAGAGCTTGTCAACCTTGTTCGCGCCATCCAGCAGGCTATATTCGGTATGACAGTGAAGGTGAACGAAGCGAGAGTGTTCCATCAGAGCTATTAATCAACTACCATAAAGACGACGATGCGACAATTATTTCCCGACAAATTTTGCGGGAGAGTTATCCACAGCTTGCGGCCACCAACCGGCGGCGATGAAATCTTCCAAGATCGCGCCCAGGATATTCGCGAATCTGAAATGATACCGTTCATTCGCTTCGATGCTCACGAGTCTTTGCCCTTCTCGAAGCGTTAACGCTTTAGCCGTTTTGTCGACTCGCGCGCGATAAACATTTTTGGTATTCGGATAAGCATCGCCCGTCAAACAATCATAGGACCTGAAAAATTCCCATTTCGGCAAGTCCACCCCTAGCTCTTCTCTCACCTCGCGCACCAGCGCCTGTTCAGGCGTCTCCCCTTCTTCCACATGGCCACCGAAGAAATCCCAGTGATTAGGAAACGGGATCTCCGGTTTGTCGTCACGCAGATAGATCAGCAAGCGATTGTGCCGATCCAATAACAGGACCTGGGCGATCTGTTTCATGCCACCGATCGCCTAGACGAATAGAAGGTAATCATTGAAGTTGACGATACAAGCAGAATTGCCGGGAGCGGAATCGTTCGTGCCCTACATCATCACGCCGGCTCGCGCTCGCCGAAAAACCAACGTCGCTTAAGGCGCGAGCCGTAACATAAGCCGAACTGTCCCATAGCGATGTCGGTGATTTGCTGGACCGCCTCTTGAGCCGAATCGGTGACGATCAAACGGTCGAGGTCGGCTTGATCGATGGTCTGTTCTTTGACCATCGGGTCGGCCAGAAACTCAAGTAGCGGCCGCCAAAATTCCTTGACCATCAGCACCAACGGGAAGCTGCTGATCTTTGCGGTCTGGATTAGCGTCGCGGTTTCAAAAATCTCATCCAGAGTGCCAAATCCGCCGGGCAAGGCAATGAAAGCATAAGAATATTTAACCAGCATCACTTTGCGCACGAAGAAATGGCGAAAGGTGATCCACTGGTCCACATAGGATTGGGCTTCTGCTCTTTGGGAAGCTGGATATTGCAGCCGATGGATCGCCCGCCGGCCTCCTTGGCGCCGCGGTTCGCGGCCTCCATGATTCCGGGTCCGCCGCCGGTCATCACGGTAAAGCCGGCCTTGGCGAGCTCGAAGCCGCATCGGCGCCCGAGGTCATAGTAGGGATGATGCTCGTTAAAACGCGCTGACCCGAACACCGTCACGCAGGGCCCGACGAAATGTAGTGCGCGAAACCCGCGCATGAACTCGAAAAAAATACCTACCGTCTGGGTGAGCTCGGTGCTTCGCCTTTGCGGTCCCTCGAGAAAGCGCACCACTTCGGATGCGCCCGGCGTAGAGCCCCAGCCATCCAGCGCAACGATCTCGTTATTTGTTTTTGTCATGCGGGAATAACTTCGCCGATCGAATCAACATGCGCAACGAAGCGAAACGCGCAAGGATAATTGTGAAAATCCTATTCCCACTCGATCGTGGCGGGAGGTTTGGAAGAAATATCGTAAACCACGCGATTGACGCCACGCACTTCATTCAATATGCGGTTGGAGATTTTACCGAGCAGGTCGAACGGCAGCGCCACCCAGTCCGCGGTCATACCGTCCAGGCTGTCGACGACGCGAAGCGCGATGACGTTCTCGTAGCTGCGCTCGTCGCCGACGACGCCGACGGTCTTGATCGGCAGCAAAACCGCGAATGACTGCCATATCTTTTCGTACAATCCAGCCGCCTTCACTTCGTCGAGCACGATCACGTCCGCGTCGCGTAAAACCTTTAGACGATCCTCGGTCACTTCGCCCAAGACACGGATTGCCAATCCGGGGCCCGGAAATGGCTGGCGTTGGATCATTTCGTTAGGTAAACCAAGCTCTTTCCCGAGAATTCTGACCTCGTCCTTGAATAACTCCCGGAGCGGCTCGATAAGCTTGAATTTCATGTGCGGCGGCAAGCCGCCGACGTTATGATGCGACTTGATCGTCGCCGATGGCCCGAGCACCGACACCGATTCAATGACGTCCGGATACAAAGTTCCTTGGGCGAGATACTCGATCTCACCGAGTTTAGATGCCTCTTCTTCGAAAACCGCGATGAACTTGTTGCCGATCCGTTTACGCTTGATCTCCGGATCTTCCACGCCGCTCAATGCCGCGAGAAACTGCGCGCTGGCGTCGACGTAGCGAAAGCTTCGGCCGAACCTTTCCACGAACAGACTTGAAACTTGCTCGGCTTCGTTCTTGCGCAATAGTCCGTTGTTGACGAAAACACAGATCAGCCGCTCTTTAATGGCTCGATGAATCAGCGTCGCCGCCACCGAAGAATCGACGCCACCGCTGAGCGCGCAGAGCACGCGCCCAGCGCCCACTTCGTCGCGGATCTTTTTCACCGCGGTTTCTATGAAATGCCCCATCGTCCAGTCGGGCCGGCAGCGGCACACACGAAAAACGAAATTTTCCAGGATCTCCCGGCCGCGCGGCGTATGCGCCACTTCCGGATGAAACTGTACGCCGAAGTAGCGCCGGGTCGGATCGGCGAAAGCCGCGATGGGCGAGTTGTTGCTATGCGCCAACACGCTCCACTCTTTAGGAAAGGCCGTCATCTTATCGCCGTGGCTCATCCACACCCGGGTCGCTTCGCTTTTAGAAAACCCGTGAAATAAATCAGCGTTGTCATCGATGATCAATTCCGCGGGGCCGTATTCGCGCCGCTCCGCGCGCCCGGCTTCGCCGCCGAAGGTTAAGTTAACAATGCCCATACCGTAACAAATGCCGAGAATGGGCATGGGCAAATTGAACAGCTCCGCGCTGACTTTCGGCGCGTTTTCTTGATAGACGCTTGCCTGCCCGCCGGAAAGAATGATTCCCTGCGGATTTAGCTCTTTGATTTTTTCCAGTGAGAAATTGAACGGACGGATCTCGCAGTAAACCTTGGATTCGCGGATGCGGCGCGCGATCAGCTGGGTGTACTGGGAACCGAAATCGAGAACGAGGATCATTCGACTCTATAGTTGGGAGCTTCCTTGGTGATGAAAACGTCGTGCACATGCCCCTCGCGAAGCGCCGCCGAAGTGATCTGCATAAACTTCGCCTTGCTGTGCAGCGCGCTCATATTCTTGCACCCCAGATAACCCATGCCCGCCTGCAAGCCGCCGACCAGTTGATGGATGTTAAACGAAAGCGATCCTTTATACGGGACCCGGCCCTCGATTCCTTCCGGCACGAGTTTATTCGAATCCGTGACGTCGGCCTGCCCGTAACGGTCACGGCTCCCCTGCCCCATGGCGCCAATCGAACCCATACCTCGGTAAGCCTTGTAAGTTCGTCCCTGGTATAAGATGGTCTCGCCCGGACTCTCTTCGGTGCCGGCAAACAGACTGCCGATCATGACCGAATCAGCTCCGGCTG
>VBKX01000051.1:0-4855 GCA_005879435.1 Deltaproteobacteria bacterium | reverse complement strand
CAACTGCCGATAGCGGTAATCTGCGGCACACCGACTCCCGAGACGACACGCGTAGTGCAAATCGAGTCGGGGCCGACGCCGACTTTGACGACGTTGACACCCGCTTCAATCAACGCCGTGGTTCCCTCTGCCGTGGCGACGTTGCCCCCCGAGATTTCCAGGTCAGGATAACGGCGGCGGATCTGGCCGATTATTTCAAGGACATTTTTCGAATGACCGTGGGCGGTATCCACGGCGATCAAGTCGGCACCCGCTCTAACCAATGCTTCAACTCGCTCTTCCCAATCCGGACCGACGCCCACCGCGGCGCCGACGCGCAGCCGACCGCGCTCGTCTTTCGAGGCGTTTGGAAATTGAGTCTTCTTTTCGATGTCCTTGACCGTGATCAAGCCCTTGAGCTCAAACCGGTCGTCGACGACCAGAAGTTTTTCGATACGGTGCTGGTGCAGCAATTCCTTCGCCTCATCGAGGCCGACGCCCGGTTTCACTGTCACTAGGTTGTCTTTGGTCATGACTTCGGAAACCGATCGATCATGGCGCTTTTCGAAACGCAGATCGCGATTGGTGAGAATGCCGACCAGTTTGCCGTTCTTAGTGACGGGCAATCCGGAGATACCGTACTTGTTCATGATCTCTTGGGCGTCGGAAATTTTTTGATCCGGCGCCACTGTGATTGGATCGACGATCATACCGCTTTCATATTTTTTGACTTTCTCGACCTCGCCCGCCTGAGTCCATACCGAGAGATTACGGTGAATGATCCCGATCCCGCCTTCTTGGGCCATCGCGATGGCAGTCTTGGATTCGGTCACGGTGTCCATAGCGGCGCTCACCAGGGGAATATTAAGCGTGATGCGTTCGGTCAGTCGGGTTGAAACGTCGATGTCCCGGGGTAAAACGGCGGACTCGGCGGGGATCAACAAAACATCATCGAACGTTAAGCCAACGGGCAAGACTTCTTGTTCTAGCATCGTTCACCTCCGCACGAGGGTAAAAAAAAACCCAGACCTGGGCCCGGGTTTTTGGCTCTGCTCGATCGTTTCCAAGCAAACATGAAATCTTATACCAGGAAATTTTTCCACCGGCAAGAACAGGCAAAACTTGAGGCAGCGATATCAATATGATAGCAACGAACACCGGCCATGCCACTTTACGAATACGAATGCGCCAAGGGACACCGCTTCGAAGCGCTCCAGAAGGTCGCGGACAAACCGCTCAAACGCTGCGCCGTCTGCAGTGCGTCTGCCAAACGCTCGATCTCACAGCCGACCCTGCTGCACAATCGCGGCGTCCACGTCTTCGACCGCGTGACTAAAGACGACGCCTTGCGCGCCCGTCCATCGTCGCTCAAATCGTTTAAGAAAGACAAATTCTGAGGTAGATTCCCATAGCGCTCTTTATGCCGTCGCGCGAAACTCTTCCTGGAGTTTTCTCAGGTCGAAGCCGCAATGCGGTAAAGAACACTTGGTCGTCGTGATCACTACTCAGCGAATGAAGATCCGACGATATCCACCGTTCTCGAATATCGATCTTCCATCCTCTTAGTATTTCCAGTTGTTATTCCCTATACCCTTTGGTAGCGTACGAGCGCTTCACGCTCGACCATGCTCGCCAAAGTTAACAGTGCAGCGCTCTACGGCATCGATGCTCTTCGCGTCGAAGTGGAAATCGACCTCGCGTCAGGATTACCGCAGCTCGCCACGGTCGGCTTGCCGGAAGGCTCGCGCCGCCGTGAAGAACTGCGGTTACACCTTCCCCGCCAAACGCATCACCATCAATCTCGCCCCAGCAGACATCAAAAAAGAGGGCTCGGCCTACGATCTGCCGATGGCCGTCGGCATACTGGCCGCCGAGGGCTCGATCGCGAAAAATCGCCTGGAAGATTACCTGCTCATCGGCGAGCTCTCCCTCGATGGTTCGGTCAAGCCGGTGCGCGGTGCGCTGTCGATCGCCATGGCGGCGAAAAAGGAAAAGGTCAAAGGCATCATTTTACCCGAACAGAACGCCCCCGAAGCCGCGGTCGTTAGAGAAGTTGAAGTGCTTGGCGTGCGCGACTTACCGCAGGTCGTCGAGTTTCTCAACGGCGCCCAGGCCATCGAGCCCACCGCTGTCAATCTGGACGACCTTTTTAACCAGCATTCACACTACAACGCGGACTTCAACGACGTTAAAGGACAGCAACACGTAAAGCGCGCGCTGGAAGTCGCCGCCGCCGGCGGCCACAACGTGATACTCGTCGGCCCCCCTGGATCCGGAAAAACCATGCTGGCCAAAAGATTGCGAAACCACAAAAATTCATAGCGTCGTCGGCTTGCTCAATGGCCAAGCCATCATTGCCACCCGGCCGTTTCGCTCGCCGCACCACACGATCTCTGACGCCGGGCTTGTGGGCGGCGGCACCGTACCGAAGCCGGGTGAAGTTTCCCTTGCCCACAACGGCGTGCTTTTCCTCGACGAGCTGCCGGAATTCCGGCGCAACGTTCTCGAAGTGATGCGCCAGCCGCTGGAAGACGGCAGCATCACGCTATCACGGGCGAGCGGCTCGATTAATTATCCGGCGAACTTCATGTTGGTCGCCTCGACGAATCCTTGCGCCTGTGGCTTTTTGACCGATCCGCAGAAGGAATGCACCTGCACACCGCTGCAAATTCAGCGCTATCGCTCGAAAGTGTCCGGACCTCTGCTCGATCGCATTGATATTCAAGTCGAAGTGCCCGGCCTGCGTTATCAGGAACTCGCCAGCAAAGACGCCGGCGATAGTTCAAACGTCATTCGCCAGCGCGTCAATGCAGCGCGCTCAATTCAGTTACAGCGGTTCGACAAGACTAAGCTCCACGCCAACGCGCAGATGGGAACGCGGGAAATCAAACGCCATTGCGCCGTGAAGGAGGACGCGGAAAGGTTACTGGAGACGGCAATTAACAAACTGGGCTTGAGCGCGAGAGCGTACAGTCGCGTTCTAAAAGTCGGCCGCACCATCGCGGATCTCGCCGGCGCGGAAAACATCGAAGCCTCGCACATCGCCGAAGCGATTCAGTATAGAAGTTTGGATCGCCAGATGTAGTAGAAACAAATCAGATTTAGATGTATGGCGTTTCCATTTCAGTTTTCGACTGCGCCTGAAAGAGCAAACTGACCGGAAAAGGGAAAGATACGGGACTGATTGATCTCGAGGCCGACAAACAAGCAAAGGTCCAGTCAACGGAAGTCGCCGTCATCTGAAATTGCGCTATGCGCGGGATCAACCGGCGGCCCTGCGGCGGAGCGGCGCGTCTGATAGAACCTGCTGCACCGGCGATCCGAAACGGATGAGCCGACCGACGTGCCGCGACGCCCGCAAGAGCGTCAGGAAATTCTGGGCTGCCGCCGGGACGGGCAAGGCTTTTAGCGAAGCCCGCTTCGATGGGATCGGCCCCGCCGCCCAACGTAACGATAGGAATCGTCTCGGTCGCATTCTTGGCCGCCCTGATCCCCGGGTCCCCTCCTGCCACGATGATATCAACTGTGAGACGCACCAAATCGGCCGCAAGAGCAAAAGCGAAGGGGTCAGTCCAGCGAAGGGGAAGCGAAGGGGGAAGCGACGGCGGCGACGGGGGGCGGCGACGGGGTCACGAAGAGCGAAGAAGAGCGACGGGGTCAAATCTTTACCTTTGACTTAGGGCGGTCGCCCTGCTAGAGCTAAGCCATGGCCCGCCCATTACGGATTCAGTTCTCCCACGCCTATTATCACGTCACCTGCCGCGGCAACGACCCCCGGTCGATCTACCGAGACGACAGGCATCGCGAGATCTTCTGGCAAAGGCTCAGAGGCTCTCTGGGGATTTACCAGGCGATTCTGCACGCCTACGTACTGATGGGGAACCATTTTCATTTGATCGTTGAAACTCCTAGGGCCAATCTTTCCGAGTTCATGCGCCATTTTAATATTACCTATACCGGCGCCTTTAACCGCCGCCACCGCCGGGTCGGCCATCTGTATCAAGGCCGATACAAGGCGATCTTAGTGGACAAGGACAGCTACTTGGCCGAACTGAGCCGCTATGTTCACTTAAACCCGGTCAGAATTAGGCCCCAGAAGGAGAAAAGCGTCGCCGAGCAATGGCGAGTGCTGGAGAAATATCGCTGGAGCAGCTTGGCCGGATACCTGGATCGGAGCCGGCGTCAGCTATCGGTGAAGTACGAGGAAGTACTGGCCGAGAGCGGCGGCACGGCAAAGAAGTATCGGCAGTTTATCGACGACGGTCTAAGAGAGGGCTACGAGACGCCGTGGGAGAAGGTAACTGGCCAGGTGGCCTTGGCGAGAGAAGAGTTTGTCGCCGATCTGGGCAAGAAGATGGCCCCCCGCCTATCGAGACGGGAGCAACCGTCGGTGAGGGCCTTTAAAACGATTGAGCCCGAGAAAGTCCTGAGCATCGTAAGCCGTCATTTAAAGGTGAAGCGAGAGGATATGGCGCAGAGGCGCACGGTCTTTCGTGACCAACGGGCGGTAGCCATTGATCTGCTTTATCGCTACAGTGCGATCAAACAGCGGGAAATCGGTCAACGGCTGGGACAGATCGATTACAGCGCCGTGAGCCGGGAGCGGACGAGATTGAGAGAACGGTTGAAGGAGGACCGGGGTCTGGAAAGGTCGCTCAGGGAGATCGAAAGTATCCTTGATCAAAGGTAAAGATTTGACCCTACTCTCTACTCACTCCTACTACTCACTCCTATTTCGGGAAGGGAGCCTACGGCGATTGGTTTGTTGATAAGCTGCCACGAGGAGAAGGTCCGAGAGAGTCCCCAGGTTGGCGAGCGATCGATCGGCTGGCTCAGCTCGTCTAGTTATTATCCATGCCTCTTCCCGAGCACTGAC
>VBKX01000395.1 GCA_005879435.1 Deltaproteobacteria bacterium | reverse complement strand
ATGATCTGAATCCTCGCCGATCGTACCAGATCGAGTCCGAGCCGGAGCAAGGTATCGAGATTGTTCGACACTACGGTCCCGCCGTGGCCGCGCAGGAGCACCGCGTTGCGGTCGCCGAGCGTGGCGGCGACTTTGTCGCCTAACTGATGGTTGCGAATCAATACCGGCGAATCATAGATCGGCGTGCCGCGATAAAAATGAACGCCGCAGTTGGCGATAACCTTGATTCCTTGACCGGCGGCCGCCACCGCCACCAACTCATCGGGGTGGTAGTGCAGAATGCACTGCACATCGGGACGCGCTTTATAGATCGACGTGTGCATCGCCGTCTCGCCGTTGGGCTCGCCCAAACCTTCGAGTTTGTTCCCCTCGGCGTCAATGATGATCAGATCGCGCAATGCAACCTTGCCCGGCGGCATATGCGGCGTGCTCAAAATTCTGCCGTCGGACAGACGCGCGGTAAGATGGCCGTAGCCGTCGAGCACGCGCTGCTTTTGCAATACCTTGCACGCTAAAACCATTTTTTCTTTCACTGCTTCAATGGCGTCTAACATTTCGCCTCCTTGGTCAATCTTTGAGTGGTTCTCTTCACGCCGATTCCTTACAGCAAAACGCCAATATAGGCGAGCGCGTGCTTACTAGCCGCGACGCAACAGCGCCACGGCGTCGATTTCCACCAAGCAGCGCGGCGAAAGTTCGCGAACTTCGACGGTTAACCCGGCTGGCATTACCGAATGTGGTTTGTTTGATGTGAAAAACTCCCGGTAGGCAGTCGTAAATTTGGGCCGGTCCTGACCGCCGGTGAGATATACGGTCGTTTTTACGATATCATCCAGAGTACCGCCCGCTTCCTCGACGATGTCTTTGACATGTTGAAGCGTGACATGAGTTTGGCCTGCGAGATCTCCTTCTGCCTCGACGACACGGTTGAAGCCTACGGCGTCTTGTCCCGCTTGCAGCAGCCAGTCGCCCACGCGAACGGATTGTGAAAAAGAGCCGGGCGCTTTGCGCACTTTCGGGCTGGCGACGATGGTTTGTTTTCCATCGTAGGCGATGGCCACCGAACGCAGGAGAATATCCTGACCCAAGTCTCGAATGTAGATGCCGGAATTAGGCGGGAATTCATCCTCTGCAAAAATGTTCTTATAAACCTCTTTTCGCGCCTCGCCATAGCCGGGGCGCAAATCGGTGCTCGGCAGGAACATGAAAGTGCGGCAAAGATCGCGCAACGAAAGTTGCTGATCTTTCAGAAGCTCGGCGATACGATTGAGGACGGTGATGGTTTGGGATTGAATCGTCGCCGGCGGTGTAACTTTGCCGTTGCTATCGGCCGCATCCACACCCGATAGGAAAATAAAATCGTGCGCGCGAACGCCGTGACAGCGCGCTCCGGCCGCCAGTGGCAAATCGTCAAGCAAGATCGGTTTTATGCGATCGCGTGCTGCCACCGCGTCGATTCGCAGCCGGCAGTTTCCGTCGAGGCCGGTAACGCCGACGAAGGTGATGGCCGGGGTCGCGCTCCGATCCAACTGCGAGTGGAGCGCACCAATGATTTCGGCGGCGTCGGCGTAATCGGCAAGAAATAGCGTGAGACTCACCAGGTTCTGTAAATCCTGGCCGCAGGAATTGAGCACTAGGCGCAGAGCGTCGCAGCTTCGAATGCACTGAGCTTTCGCGCTTCGATCCGCTATGGAGCCATCGGGCCCGCGGGCATCTGCAGCCACGAATGTGAACTCGTCGGCGACGACACCTTGGGAGAAAATTGTCGCTTCCGAATAGAGTTGGTTGCAATTGATCGCTTGTATCATTTATTCATTCCTCCGCAGTTTAATCTCAAGTGGGTAAATGCCCGGCAAGGTTGCTGCGTTAAGTAAATTGCCCATGCGAAGTCCGTCATTCCCGCATGCTTTAAGCGGGAATCCAGGCGGATCCGGAACTGGACCCCCGATAAAAACGTTCGGGGGTGACGGCTTTAAGAAAAATCTCATCAGCGAATTCTGATACCCCGCAGGTTGCTGCGGCGATTATTTACCGCCTGACGCCCGTCAGCATATCCGCGGCGCGGTTGCCGATGCTCCAATAGCCGATCATCACGGGAAGCATTAACAGAATCATGACGAGACTCATGGCTGCCGACGGGCCGTGTTGGCCGGAATTCCACAGGCTCCAAATGACGACGGACAATGTGATGTTGCTCGGGCTAAATAAAATTGTCGCCAGTGTCAGTTCTCTGAGCGTCAGCAAGGCGATCCAGAAAAAGGCGTTGATCAGGGTCGGCGAGATGAGCGGCAGCAATATTCGAAATACGACGTCGCGCCGCCCGGAGCCGCACACCTCGGCGGCCTCTTCGAGCTCTTCGCTCACGGCAATGATGGCGGAATTGGTGACCCTCGTGCCGAAACTCAGGCGCTGGATGATATGCACGATGACAAGAAGCGTCAGCGTGCCGTACAGCGGGACTACATTCCGGAGCACAAACAGGGAGAGCAGCAAGCCGCTCACGGCGAAGACAATCGACGGCACGGCATGGGGTAGAAACGCGAGGGCATCGAGAAAATATCTCACTTTGGTCTTGGATCGCAGCACCACCCAGGAATAAACGAAGCACACGATCAGCGACGCCAGCGGAACACCTAGCGTCAGGACCAAGCTATTTTTCAGCGCGCGGAAGAAAAGATCCCAGGGCGCTTGGACGAAATTCGCCACGCTCAGCTGCGAGAACACTTCGACGGAGGGCGGCTGCACAAAGGGTTGAAACGCGACCCAGAGCAATAGACCGACTGGGACGAACATCTGCACGGAGAAATACGAGACGACGAAAAGACCGGCCCAACGATTCCATTTGCCCAACGGATATCGCAGCGGCCGGTAGTCTTTGCCTTTGACCAATTGGTAGCGGCTCGCTTGGGCGATCTCACGTAGATACCAGACCGACAGCAAGCTGCCGATCAAGATCAGCAAGGTACTCACGGCGGCAGGCCGGCCATACTGCGGAAATCCCTGGTGCGGCACTAAGTCCTCGTAAATGAATGTGCCGAGCGTGTACACGCGATTGGACAAGCCGATGATCGCGGGCACGTCGAAGGAAGCGACCGCGATGGCGGCAACGTAAAACGCCGCAGCCATCGTCGCCGGCGTCGACAGCGGCAAAATAATACTTCTAAATAATTGCCAGCCATTGGCGCCGGCGGCTTTGGCCGCTTCTTCGAGGGTCGTGTCCGCCATGCGCAGATTGGCTGCGACCATGATGAAAACGACCGGGGCCAACGTGATGCCCTCGACCCAGCCCATGCCCGCGGGCGTGGCGATATTGATTTTCAAGTTCTCGGCGACGAACTGCCTTAGATAGATATTGAGAAAGCCGATGCGTGGATGAAGCAAAAACAACCACCCCATGGACGGAAAAAAAGTAGGAATCAGCAAACCGAGTGTCATGCCTGTGTAAATAAGATTTCGCCCGCGAATATCCGTGCGTTCCACGAGCCAGGCGATCAACACCCCGAACAGTAGCGAAATGAATATCGCGATTCCAGTATAGATCAGCGTATTGGTCAAGACGCGGTAGGCGAGCCGGTCTTTGAGCAACTCGGTGTAGTGGGCCGTTGTCAGAAACCCGCCGGGGATGCCGGGCAGGCCTTCGTAGAAACTCAGATAGAAGACGACGACGAGCATCAGCCCGACGATGGTTCCAACAAGCGCCGCAAAGCAGAGCGCCGGGCTGGAAACGCGGCCATTCATCGGAGCGTGAACAGCATTGGAAAATCCGTGCGAGCGAGGTCTATTTTTCGACGACCTTGATGATGTTTTCGAGTTCCTTGGCGTATTTCAAAACCGGGAAGCTCATCACATAGTCGACGGATACATCGAGAGGCTTGACGCCGGCGGCGCGAAGATTCTGCAAAATTTTATAGTAGCGCGTGCCGGGAACTTTTTCGCTGTCTTGGCGGTCGACGTTCCACTGAAACTCTTGGCCGGATTTCGTCATAAGAAATGCGCAGAATAGTTTAGCCGCGGCTTTGCTTCGCCCATTCTTCGGCACCGCGCAGTAGCGATGCGTCACCATCGCGGCGTCGCTCGGTATCACGTATTTAAGCGGCGCGCCTTTTTCGGTGAACGGCAGCACGCCGCCCTCGCCACAGGCCAGCACGTGGATCGGAAATTCGCCGCTCACGACGCGCTCGTATTCGCCGCAGCGCATCAACCCGGAGATCTGACCGGAAAGTTTCCGCACGTAATCGGCGGTGGGCTCCGGGCCCCACTGCTTCGGGCCGGAAAGGATATCGAAGTAAGAAATGTACGGCTGGGTTGACACTTTGCCTTTCAACTTGGGATTCAAAAGATCCTTGAGGCTTTTGGGCGCATCGTTTGGCGAAATCGATTTCGTATTGTAGACGATCCCCGGAAAGCGGCCGCTGATCTCGAGGGCGGCGCCTTTGAGCGAAGCCGCGGCGGGATCGATATGCGAAAAATACGCGGACCAGTCCACTTGATCGAGCACCATGAGCGGTGTCGCCAAGGTTGCGATGTAGGTTTCCGAGCCGCCGATGTAAACGTCTGAAGTGGCCGGCACGCCGGCGGCGAACTCCTGCGCGATTCGAGCGGCCATCTGCGGCTGGCTCGGACCCGGCGTCCAATTGGCGATGATGCTCGTGCCGAACTGCTTGTTCATGCCCGACACGAGTTCGCGCACACCGGGTAGGCCTCTGAAGGTGTTTTCACCCCAGACGAGATTCAGCATGCCTTCGGCCTGCGCCGCTTTGATCAGCGCGGTGAGCTTGTCGTTGGTTTGGCTCTTGACGGCTGGCGCAGGCGCAGCAGCCGCATGAGACGGATGCAAAAAGAGCGGGTTGGTCAGCGCGGCGACCAACAACACGCTGACGAGATTCACAACGGACATGCTAAGCTCCTTGAGTTTCGCCGGTGCTCGTGGGGGACAAATTTCGAATTCGCCGTCAGCGTACAACCTGCAATACTCGGCCGTACGCTATTCCGAACCTTCGACCTGTAATTGCAGCGGATTGCCGTCGAAGTCGGTAAAATATAAACCGTGCGCGGTTGCGCTGCGGACTTGAGTTTGCTCCAGAGCGTCGATTTTTCCGCCGGCCCGGGCGATCGACTCGCGCAGAGACGAAAGCGCTTCTTCCGTCGGCGTCATGAACGCATAATGTTGTCCCTCGAAACGATAAAAGGCGCTGCTGCGCGGGTGCAGTGCATCAACCTTATGAAGCATGAGCCATTGGCCGCCGACCAATTGCAGGCACGCAGTTGCTCTTCCCAACGCATCGTTCTCGTGGCCGAGCAGCTTTAGACCGAACACGTTGGTGTAAAAATCCACGGATCGATCGAGATCTGTGACTTCCAACTCGAGGTGGCTAATCCCCACATAAGCTGAAGCGCCATTCGAAACGGCCCGGTCCTTTTGCAGCAATTCGAGATGATTGCCGAAGGGATCTTGGAGCGTCAGTGAAATATTTTTGGGGCCCAAGCCAACGCGCGGTCGTGGCTCGTCGTAGGTCTGGTAGTTCGATTGTTGAAGCCGACGAACTATGCGCGTCATGCCATCGGCGGTGATCTCCATGCCGACCAACGGACAGCCGTGGCGTTGTTCATGTTCCGGCAACGGCTCACGGCCGAGAAAAATACCGACGCGGCTGCCGGCGACGTTCAAAAAAGTTCGCGGCAACGTACCGGCTTGGACGTCACGGACGCGCAGACCGCGCCGCTCATAGATCGGGATTTCCAAGATGCCCGTGTAGAAGTCTTCAGCTCTAACAAGATCGTCGACAGGGTAGGCGAAGTGATCGAATCTAAGAGATGGTTCGAGCCCCATGAGATTTCCTCCTAGCGCATGAGAACGGATTCACTGCTCCTGGCCTTAGTACACGCTCTTGCAGCTGTCAACGCGGTTGAGAGGCTCAAGCGGCGTGAGGATTGCGGCTTGTCGCGAAAAATCGCCGCTTCAAAAAAGCAGTTGCTTTGTGCGCCTCTTGCGGAGTTTCTATGCAGCGCAGCGCTTGATGAAATCGCCGAACAGCGCGGCCATCTCACCGGCTTTTTCGTCCCACTCTTCCCTGGGGCTGAGCGGCTCGTCATAGTGCTTGGGAAACAATTCTCGCCGGTTTGGCGGCCGTGGGTGTTGTCATTGCCGGGCACGATACACGCCGGGACTTTGATGGATTTGAGTTCCAGCTCGCTCGCGCCGATGACGGGAAGATCGGCGCCCTTAAGAAAGTACTCACGCCAGTGCGACATGACCTCGATGAAGCGCTCTGGCTTGAGCTTCATCAGAGCATTGCGATTTTCCGGGCGCGCTGCAATGCGCTCTTTCCAGTGCTCCATATCGCACACTGCGGCCATGCCGCCCGCTTTCGCCGCGGTGATGAACTGGCCGTAGTATTCTTCGGCGAGGCGCTCGCATGCAAAACGTCCTCCGGTGACGCGCCAAAGCAAAAGGCCGCGAACCGATTGCGGATGACGGAGCGCGAATAGCAGCGCCGTTCGGCAACCCGACGAGCTACCGCCGACGAAGGCGGGCAGGGCGCCGAGTTGGGAGAGCAGCTCATGAATATCGTCCGCCCAGATTTCGTATTCGGATTCCTTGCCGTCGATGACGACATCGGAGGCGCCGCAGTTGCGCCGGTCGAAGACGACGACGCGATAGCCAAGATCGGCCAACGCCTTTGCTTGCGTCTCGATGCCGCTGATGTCGCGTCTGCCGCCGGGCGACAGCGCCACCCAAGGACCGCGATCGCCGAGAACTTTGTAGTTGATGTTGACACCGCGTACTTGTGCGAGTGGCATCGGTTTCCTCCCCTGGCCGGCGCTGCGCCGGGATCTGATTTTGAAATTGCTCTACCACACTACGGTTACGCACCACAATCTCATTTGCGTAACTCGGCCGCGCACCGGCCTTTTCAGATTAGAGCGATCCATCGGCAGCATGTGAGCGTTCACACGTTCGATGTGTATCGAAATCACGGACAAATATTATTGGTTGTGTGCTTTCTTTGTGCGTAAAAAAAT
>VBKX01000394.1 GCA_005879435.1 Deltaproteobacteria bacterium | reverse complement strand
GGAACCGTCAAAAGAATCGCGAACGGCAGCGACCAACTCTCATAGAGCGCGGCAAGAATCAGAAACACAAAAAGCAGCGAAAACCCGAAAATGACGGCTGCGGACACACCCTTGTCTGCGGCTTGCTCCTGGAATGACATGCCCGAGTAGTCGAAGCCCATTTCCCGCGGCATAGTTTGAGCGAATACTTCTTCCAGCGCCTGCCTGCCCTGGCCGGAACTGTAACCCGGCGCGAGACTGCCATTGATTTGTGCCGCCCTGTAACCATTAAAGCGTACCGTAAATTCCGGACCCGACGTCGTTTTCATCGTCACGACCGTCGAGAGGGGTACGGGGTTTCCGTCATTATTCCGAACCCGGAAGAGCCCAACGTTGTCCGCTTCCGTGCGAAATTCTCCTTCCGCCTGCACGTACACCTGCCACACCCGCCCGAAACGGTTGAAATAGTTGACAAAGAGTCCTCCCATGAACGTCTGGAGCGTCTGGTAGACCGAATCCAGATCCACACCCTGTTTGAGGACCTTGTCACGATCGACATCTGCGAAAACTTGCGGCGCGCTTGGGATAAACGTGCTCGTCAGGGACGCAAACTCCGGCCGCTGGCGCGCCGCCTGAAGGAAGCGATCAGTGTTTTGCGCCAGGAACTCAACGCCCTGTCCCGATCGATCTTCAAGCATGAATGTCGCTCCGCCGGAGGTGCCGATGCCGGGAATCGCCGGAGGTGGAAACCCGAATATTTGCGCGTCGGGAAGTGCCGCGAGCCGCTGGTTCAGATTCCGCAGGATGGCTTCCGCGGTCAATCCTGAGCCGCGCTCACCCCACGGCTTGAGCGTGACAAAATAAAATGCGTTGTAGGTGGTATTTACAAAGCTCAAAAGGCTGAAGCCGACAACCGTGTTGTACGTCTGAACGCCCGGAGTGTCTTTTAGAATCGCTTCGATTTTTTTGGCGACATCGTCCGTCCGCTGTAATGATGCCGCCGTCGGCAATTGCACGTTGAGGAAAAAGTATCCCTGATCTTCTTCCGGCAGCAATCCGGTGGGGAGGCGCGAACCAAAAAAGCCCGCGGCAAGAGCGACCACAACCAGCAACAAAACCGAAAACACTACCTTGTGGAGCAGCACGTCGCTGCCAACGAGATAGACGTGCATGACTTTGCCAAATCCCGAGTTAAAACGATCGAAGAACCAGCCGAGCAGCCCGCGCGATTGTTTTCCGGGCTTCAGCAGCAGCGCCGCGAGCGCCGGTGAAAGCGTCAGGGCGTTGAACGCCGAGATCAGAGTTGAGATCGCAATGGTCACGGCGAACTGATTATTAAGTCGCCCCGTAATGCCTCCAACGAATGCGGCGGGTAAAAATACGGCAGCGAGAACCAGCGCGATGGCTACCACGGGGCCGGAAACTTCTTCCATGGCTTTAAGAGTCGCATCGCGCGGCGAAAGCCCTTTCTCGATGTGTTGCTCGACGGCCTCGACGACGACAATCGCATCGTCGACCACGAGCCCGATGGCCAGGACCAGACCGAACAATGACAGAGTATTGATCGAGAAACCGAGCAAGGGAAAAACAGCGAAAGTGCCAACCAGCGAAACCGGTACTGCGAGGAGAGGAATCAGAGTGGCGCGCCATCTCTTTGATCCCTTCCGATACAGCGAGAGTCGTGTCCAGCGAGACAGTGTATTCGAGGTCCTCCGGAAACCGGGTTTTCAATTCATCCATCAACTGCTTCGCGCTGTTCATCGTGTCGATGGCGTTGGAGCCTGGAAGCTGGTAGACGGCGATGATCGCGGAAGGATTGCCGTTAAGGCGTCCGATCTGGTTATACGACTGAGCTCCCAGTTCCACCCGGGCGACATCCTTCATCCGCACAATCGAACCGTCCGGATTGGCGCGCACGACCACGTCGCCAAATTCCTCTGCGGTCAAGAGACGGCCCTGCGCCCGAACCGTATAGGTGAACTGCTGCCCGCGCGGTACAGGCTCCGCGCCGATCTGGCCCGACGGGTTCACCTTGTTTTGGTTCGTGAGGGCCGCGGCAATGTCGCTGACCGTGATGCCGAGGCTCGCGAGCGTGTCCGGTCGCACCCAGAAACGCATTGCGTACTGGCCGGCGCCGAAGATGGATACCTGGCCGATACCAGGCACGCGGCTCATCGGATCGTTGATGTTGATGTATGCGTAATTGGCGAGAAACGTCGCGTCATAAGTTCCCTTGGGCGAATAAAGGGAGAACAGCGCCAGAGGGCTCGTGGGCGATTTGCGAATCGTGACACCCTGGTTGCGGACGTCAAGCGGGAGCTGCGATTCGGCCTGAAGGTAACGCATCTGCGTGAGGATCTGGTCTGTGTTTGCGTCTGTGCCGACGTCGAAATCGACCCGCAGCCGCATGAGTCCGCTGCTCGAGTTGACCGAGTTCATATAGATCATGTTGTCGACGCCCTGCATTTGCTGCTCGATCGGCGTTGCCACCGACTGCTCGACGGTTTCGGCATCGGCGCCGACGTAGGTCGCCTGCAAAAGGATTTCCGGCGGCGCGAGCTCGGGATATTGAGCGATCGGCAGCCGCACGATAGAAACGATGCCGACGATCACCAGCAGGATGGAGATGACGATCGCAATGATCGGGTGGTTCACGAAAAATTTGGCCATATTTTACCTCGGCTGCGAGTTGGCTGTGGGCGCGGTTTTGTCTTCGGTCATCGCTTTGAGCGGCTTAGGGTTGACCGTCATGCCCGCTTTCACCCT
>VBKX01000393.1:468-7712 GCA_005879435.1 Deltaproteobacteria bacterium | reverse complement strand
CGCTTCACTTTCTCGCCGGTCTTGGGATCGGTCCACTCCTTCGCGCCGCTGGCGAGGCCGACGAAATTGGCCACGGTCTTAGGCGCCTTATCGTCGAAAAGCTGGACGACTATGTCACCCATGCTGGTTTTCAAGGTCGCGTAGAGCGGGCCCTTGTTTTCTGGACTTTCGCCCGCTTTCCCGATCGAAGCGCTTAGGAATAATACCGCGAGGAGCAAAATTGTTCGGACCATGAGTACCTCATTTCTTTTCTAGTTCGCTCATAACTTCTTTGACGAAGCGCAAATCCATGTATTCGCGCACCGGCCGTTTGGGTTGCAGGTTCAAGGCTACGGACTGCCAGTGAGCCATAAGCTCAACACCTTTTTCCGTAGGCACGGGAATCAACGCCTCTTTGACCAGATTGTAGGCATCCACGGAAACATCACGTTCCATGCGCCAATGCTTCATCATGGTTTGAATCGCGTCTTCCGGATAATCGCGGCTGTGAATTACGCCGCGGACGATGGCGCGCACCATGCGCTTGACGAATTGCGGATTCTCTTTGATCGTTTTTCCAGTGGCGGCCAGACCGCTGAAAGAAGTGTCCTTAAATAGATCGGCTAAATTGACCAGTCGCTTGAAGCCGGCTTTGATCGCCACATAATCCGACGGCGGCGCAAGCAACGCCGCCTGAATGATGCCTTGCTGCATGGCGGCGATCTTTGGCTGGGTACCCGGAATGCTCACATACTGAACGTCTTTTTCCGGATTCATCTTGTAGAGCTCGAGAACCGCTTTCGTCCCGGCAAAGGTCGAGCCGCCGAAGCTCACACCGATCTTTTTTCCTTTAAGATCAGTCACTTTTTGAATGTCCGGCGTGACCATCATGGAAAAAGTCGGCCGGCCGATCATTTGGGCGAGTAAAATGATATCTGCGCCTTCCCAGACCGATGGCATCTGTGGCCCGACCGAGAAGATGAAATGAATCTGATTGCCAAGGAGCGCCTGCACCGCGGTGACGGCGCTGCGCACGGAGATCAGCTCCGCCTCGAGCCCCTCGCGTTTGTAAAAACCTTTTTCGAGGGCGACGAACGCCGGTAGAAATTGCACATTGGCCGACGGGTAAGCACCGCGCACCGGCTCGGCTTCGGCTCCGGCCACGCCGAAAATAGACAAAATGACCAGGATTAATGCAATTCGCCACATACACGTGCCTTGAAATAAGTCGGCTTAGCGCAACTCGGGTTTGAGTTCTTGAATTAGGCTAAGATCAAAAAATTTGTATGGGGGGATCGACATGAAAGCCGGATCTTCGTAGCTCATCGTGCGCAGTACGTTGACGATCGCTTCTTCAGTCGGAAAAAGATCGGGCCGCGAATCTGCGCTCATGGTTTTATAAGCATCTTCCAAGCTGTCGGCGTCGTCGATTTTCAGCACCTGCCGCATCACCGCGATTGTCGCAGCCTTGTCCGCCATCATCAGGCGGACGGAATCCGAAAGCCCCCGCAGATAATTCTTGACGGTGTCGCGGTTTTTACTGAGGTACGAGCGGCGCGTCAGATTGATGCCCCAAATATATTCAAGCGGCACCGGGATCACGGTGAGCCCGAGCTTCTCGGCTTGGCGCCCCTGCAGTGTAGAGATGAGGGTGGCGTCGAGGTTGCCGGAAACCACCGCCGCAAGGCGTACCGAGGAGCCGCCCGAAAGCGGAATAATCTGAGCGTCGGTGCGATGATCGAGCCCCACTTTGGCGAGCATAAACCGAATGAAAGCGTCGGCTCGCCCGCCGGCGCCACTGGAAGCAATCTTCCATCCTTTTAATTCCTTCAAGTCTTTGATCTTGAGGCGAGTTGCAAGACTGTAAGGTGAGGAATTGTTCCACGAAGCGAGTCCGACCGCGTCCAAGCCCTGTTTACCGAGATAGAAAAGCCCCGTCGAACTGGAAGTGAGGAATTGAACGCTATCGGACATCAGGGCCTGCATGTTCATCTGTTCATTGCGGGTGGCGATGACCCCGACGGTCAATCCATATTTACTGAAAACGCCCTTTTTCGCGCCGAGGTAAATCGGCAAGGCCCCGGTCAACGCGCCGGGTGTAGCGATGCGAAGAAGCGTTTGCGCAACCCCGGGGCCCGCGCCGAGAAGCAATACAAAAATAACGATAGTGAAAATCCAACGCCGATGTTGCATAATTGAGGTTCAAGCTAAACAAAGTCGGATAACCGGTCAAGGTCAGCATGGAATTGTCAATCAAACCGGCGATCGTTGGGCCTTAGCTTGATGGATTGATTGTGAGCAATAGGGGAAATTTGGTTGATGGTCCTTATGTGTGCTTTTGCCGATCAAATTTACAGCTAAATTAGCGGTTCTGTGTTTTGACAATGAGTTTCGTGGATGTTATAGCAATCTCTGCCCAAACAGGGGGGTGCAATAATGGCTTGGTTCGATCGAAACCCTGATAGCAAAAAGACCGCGGAAGCGGAACCAAAAAAGACTCCGGAACCGGCAAAGCCGGTAGCCCCGGTAGCCCAACCGGCTCCGGTGGCGGCGGCTGCTGAGCCCAAGCCGGTTCCCAAGGAAGTCGTTCCGGCTGAACCCGCAGTGCCCGGGTTGGTGGGGTATCTGTATAAAGGTTGCCGAGCCACCGGCCAACTAAGCTTTCAGGGCCCGGCCAGGATCGACGGTACGGTGGATGGCGAAATTCAATGCCAGGACACATTGACCATTGGTGAGGACGCGGAAATTCGGGCGAAGATTTCCGGCAAAGTAGTCATTATTCGCGGTAAGGTTGAAGGGAATGTGACCGCCAAAGAAAGACTAGAATTGGCGGCGCCGGCACGGTTAACCGGCAACGTCGATACTCCCCGCTTGCTCATCACGGAGGGCGTCGTATTTGACGGTAATTGCTCCATGGGAGTAGCAAAGCAAAAGGGTGGATTCTCTAGTTCACCGGGTGTGAGTACGGACAAGGCTGTAGCGGCCCAAGCGCCAAAGCTGCAAGCCGATTCCAAAAGTTAGACTTCGGTTCGCCGTTTGTTCCATCCCGATATCCTACGTTCATCATCGAAGGTAGGTTTTTTATTATTTGGGCCTTTGTTTTTTGCGTCGCCCATGCGAGTACGACGCTTGCGCGGGCGAAGTCAAAAGCGGAATTTGACGAATGATTTCATTAGACAGCAGCATCCTTTATCAGATCATTCTGTTTGTCGCCCTCTGGTTGATTCTCAATAAAATTCTATTTCAGCCGTATTTGCGTCTGCTTGAAGAACGCGAGCGTAGAACCACCGGCGCGCAGCATGATTCCGCCGGCTTGGAGCAAGAGGGCGCAAGGCTGCGCGCGCAATACGAGGAAAAAATCGCTCAAGCGCAAGCCGCTGGCTACGCCGCCAAAGATTCGATTTTGCAGGAGGCACGGCAGCAGCGCGAGAAAATCTTGGGCCAAGCGCGCGAAGAAGCTGCGAACAAGCTTGAACAGGTGCGGCGCGAGGTAGCGCTGGCGCTGGAAAATGAAAAACAACTCGCCGCCACCGAAGCTGCCGCGGTCGCGGGAGAAATGGTCAGCAAGGTGCTCGGTAGGAAGGTCGCGTGAGCGTCGTGGAATTTTTCATGACTGCTCAAGCCTGGGCCTCCGCAGCGGCCGAAGCGGAGCATCATGCGCCGTCGATTAACGACATCTGGTTCCCTCTAGCCAATTTTCTCATTTACGCGTTTATCCTCGTCAAGTTTGCTTTCCCTCTAGTTCGCGATTTCCTCAGGTCGCGCCGCGACGAAGTGGTCTCCACAATCAGCCAAGCCTCCGCTAAGAAACAGGCGGCCGAGGCGCTGGTTAATGAGTACCGCGCCAAGTTGGCGGGTCTCGAAACAGAGGTTCAGTCGATTCTCGCATCGCTGCGCCAGGAAGGCGAAAGAGAAAGAAACAGGGTTGTCAGCGAAGCTCAGGCAACGGCGGTAAAAATCAAGGAAGACGCCAGTTTTCTCGCCGAGCAAGAGGTCAAAATGGCGCGGCAAAAACTCCGTGAAGAGATGGCAGAGCTGGCCGCGGCAACAGCTCGCCAACTCGTCGAGCGCAATCTTTCCAGCGCGGATCAAACCCGGCTGGCGGATGACTTCATTCAGACGATCGGACAAACTCGATGATCGAAGGCAGCTTAAGTCGGCGATACACCAAGGCATTGTTTCAGTTGGCCCGCGAAGCGGGTCAAGAAGACAAGATCGGCCAAGAGGTCGAGCAGTTTTACGCAGCCTATAGCGGCTCCGATCTGCAGCAGGTTCTCACTAACCCTTCATTCGCGTTCGACTCGCGCAAAAAGATTCTCAATCAGGTGACCGCGAGCCAGCAACTTTCGCCGTTGACGAGACGTTTCCTTTCTCTGCTCTTGGATCGTGATCGTCTGCCCTATTTAGCCGGTATCGTCAGCTGTTATCGTCGCCTTCTCAATGAAGTTAACGGACGGATCGACGCCAAGGTCGTCAGTGCGAGCGTGCTCGATGCGTCGATGGTCGAGCAGCTGCGCGCACGCCTGCGCGGCATTTCCGGCAAAGACGTGGTTTTGCAGCAAGACACGGATACTGCTTTGCTCGGTGGCCTGCTCGTCGAATTGGAAGGCAAGATTTACGACGGCAGCATTCGAACGCAGCTGGAAAATATGAAACAGCGCATCGCGCGCGGATACTAAGGAGTTTGAACATGGAAATCGGCACAGCGGAGATCAGCCGGATCATCAAAGAACAGATTCGCGACTACGAAAAGACGGTTGAGATCCAGGAAATCGGCACGGTGCTGTCGACCGGCGATGGCATCGCGCGCATCCATGGACTCGATAAAGTCGCCGCCGGCGAGCTGTTGGAATTTCCCCATAATATTTTCGGCATCGCGCTCAACCTCGAAGAAGACAACGTCGGCGCCGCGCTATTCGGCGAGACGCACATGATCAAAGAAGGCGACACGGTTAAGCGGACCGGGCGTATCGCCGAAGTTCCCGTCGGTAAGGAACTTATCGGCCGGGTGGTCGATGCCTTAGGCGAACTGATCGACGGCCGCGGGCCAATCGAATCAAAGGAGCGAAGACGCATCGAGCTCAAAGCCCCCGGCATCGTCGCGCGCCAGCCGGTCAAGGAGCCGCTGCAGACAGGTTTGAAAGCGATCGACGGCATGATCCCCATCGGCCGCGGCCAGCGCGAGCTGATCATCGGCGACCGCCAAACCGGCAAGACCGCCGTCGCCATCGACGCCATCATCAATCAAAAGGGCGGCAACGTGATCTGTATCTACGTCGCCATCGGACAGAAGCGCTCCACTGTGGCGCAGGTCGTCGATAGACTTCGAGAAGCCGGTGCCATGGAATATTCCATCATCGTGGCGGCGACAGCGTCGGAATCTGCGCCGTTGCAATTCATCGCGCCCTATTCCGGCTGCACCATGGGCGAACAGTTCCGCGACAACAGCGGCCATGCCTTGGTGATTTATGACGATTTGTCGAAGCACGCCGTGGCCTATCGCCAGCTTTCTCTTCTGCTGCGCCGGCCGCCGGGACGCGAAGCCTATCCCGGCGATGTTTTCTATTTGCATTCCCGCTTGCTCGAGCGCGCCGCGAAGATGAGCGACGCGCGCGGCGGCGGTTCACTGACGGCACTGCCGATCATTGAGACTCAGGCCGGCGACGTCTCCGCCTATATTCCGACCAACGTGATTTCGATTACCGACGGGCAGATCTTTTTGGAAAGCGATCTTTTCTATTCCGGCGTGCGTCCGGCGATCAACGTCGGCATCTCGGTATCCCGGGTCGGCGGCAACGCGCAGATCAAGGCGATGAAGCAGGTCGCGGGCACGCTGAGATTAGAGCTCGCGCAATATCGCGAAATGGCGGCCTTCGCCCAATTCGGTTCCGATCTCGATCAAGCGACACAACGCCAGCTGAACCGCGGCTCGCGTCTGGTCGAGTTGCTAAAGCAAGGACAATATCAGCCGCTGGCAGTGCAGCAGCAGATTCTCATTATTTACGCCGGCACCAACGGCTTCGTCGACGAATTGCCGCTTACGGCATTAAAAAAATACGAGCAGGAACTCAATTCTTTCATCGAGTCGAAACATCCGGATATTTTCGCCGACATCCTCAAGAAGCGCGAATTGGACAGCGATCTGCGCGCCAAGCTGAACAAGGCGTTGGAAGAGTTTAAAGGGATATTCAAAGCGTAAGATGAATTAAGGGTCCCAGGGATTTTGTGTCATCCTGAGCGCATTGGCGAAGGATCTCGGTCGAGACTCTCAGGCTATGCCTCAGAATGACAGCCATAAGAATTAGCAGTCATGGCGACACTAAAAATAATTCGGAAGCGGATCAGCTCGGTGCGCAACACCCAGCAGATCACCAAGGCCATGAAGATGGTTTCGGCGGCCAAGCTTCGTCGCGCGCAGGACGCGGCGGTGGCGGCGCGACCCTACGCCGAGAAAATGACCGAGCTTCTGAAAAACGTCGCGGCGCGGGTATCGAGCGAAGCTCATCCGCTGCTGCAAGCGCGCGAGGAAAAGAAGATCCAACTGGTTTTATTCACCTCGGACCGCGGGCTGTGCGGCGGTTATAATGCCAATCTGATTCGCGCGGCGGAAGCCTTCATTCGGAAAAACGCCGGTGAAAAGGAAGTCGAAGTGACGCTCGTCGGCCGTAAAGGCGCGGATCATTTTCGCCGCCGTCGAGCCAATATCGTCGACCGTTACATCGGCATTCTGGCGCCGCCTGCGGATGAATTGGCGGCGGAGATCGGCCAGAAACTCATGGCGCGCTTTATCAACGGCGAGACCGATGCGGTCTATATACTTTACAGCCGGTTTCGCTCGGCGCTTTCCCAGGTGCCGACCTTGGAAAAACTTCTGCCCGTAGCATTGAACGAAACCAGCGATACCGAGGCACAACAACTTACGGAATATTTATACGAGCCAGGAATCGAACAACTGTTGGCGAGTCTCTTGCCGAGGATTACCGACGTGGCGATGCAGCGGGCGCTGCTCGAAGCGACGGCAAGCGAGCACGGCGCGCGCATGACCGCAATGGATTCGGCGACCAGCAACGCCGCAAAGATGATCGGGAGTTTGACCCTGCAGATGAACCGGGCACGCCAAGCGTCGATCACCCGTGAGCTGATGGAGATCGTCGGCACGGCGGAAGCGTTGAAATAGCAAAATGTCACCCCATCCTTCATCCTCCCCGGAACGCGGGGGAGGAAAGAGGTGGGGGCTAACACGAACAGGTTTTTTGGAGGTTCTA
>VBKX01000393.1:0-445 GCA_005879435.1 Deltaproteobacteria bacterium | reverse complement strand
CTCATCGCTGCCGCCTATTTACAACGCGTTGAAAGTCTCCAACCCGGCGATCAGCGACCAGCAGTGGAACCTGGTCGTGGAAGTCGCCCAGCACTTGGGTGAAAACACCGTGCGCTGCGTCGCTATGGACACGACCGAAGGGTTGGTGCGCGGCATGGACGTCATGGACACCGGCGCCGGCATTACGGTTCCCGTCGGCGAAGAAACACTGGGACGCGTGCTCAACGTGATCGGCGAACCGGTGGACGAAATGGGCCCCGTCAACGCCAAGAAGAGCTATCCGATTCATCGCCCGACGCCGGAATTCGTCGATCAGGAAACCAAAGTTCAATCGTTCGAAACCGGCATCAAAGTCGTCGATTTGCTCGCCCCCTATGCTCGCGGCGGCAAGATCGGCCTGTTCGGCGGCGCCGGCGTGGGCAAGACCGTGATCCTAATGGAGCTG
>VBKX01000392.1 GCA_005879435.1 Deltaproteobacteria bacterium | reverse complement strand
CTCGATGTCGTGAAAGTGCAGGCCGGTGGTCGGTTCATCGAAGATGAAAAGTGTCCCTGCTTTTCTCGATTTCGCCATGTGCGCGGCCAGTTTTAAGCGTTGTGACTCGCCGCCTGAGAGCGTCGTCAGCGGCTGGCCGAGGCGGACATATTCCAGTCCCACCGCCCACAGCGGCGCAATGGCGTTTTTGATTTCCGCCGTGTCTTTGAAAAATTCCAAGGCTTCGGCGACCGTGAGATCGAGAATCTGGCGAATATTCTTGCCCCGGTAGGCGACCTCCAGGACTTCTTCGCGGAACCGGCTGCCGTGGCATTCGGCACATGACGTGTACACGTCGGAGAGAAACTGCATCTCGACTTTTTCATAGCCTTCGCCGCGGCAGGTCTCGCAGCGCCCCCCTTCGACGTTGAACGAGAAGGTTGACGGCGTGTAGCCGCGCAGGCGCGACAGATCGGCACCGGCAAACAAACGCCGGATACCGTCGAAGGCTTTCATATACGTTGCCGGGTTGGAGCGCGGCGTGGTGCCGACCGGCGCTTGATCGACGAGCACCACTTCGGAAATCTTGTCGACACCGTCGATCCGGGCGCAATCGGTCACGCCCGCAGTCGGAGCTTCCTTGAGCTTTTTTAGATTCCGATAAATAACCTCGTCGACCAGACTGGATTTTCCCGAGCCCGACACGCCGGTAATGCAGACGAACAGCCCCAAGGGGATTTCCACGTCGATGTCTTTGAGATTGTTAGCGCGCGCGCCTTTGATCTTGATGGAGCGCTGCAACAACGGCTTGCGATTGCGCGCGGGAAACGGAATGGTTTTTCGTTGGCTCAGATAGGCGGCGGTTAGCGACCGTTCGTCCTTGAGCAGATCTTCATACGAGCCAGCGAACATCACTTCGCCGCCTTGTTCGCCGGCTTTCGGGCCGAGGTCGATGATGTGATCGCATTCTTTGATGATCTCGGGATCGTGCTCGACGACGACCACGGTGTTCTGATTGGCGCGCAAGCGCTGCAGTATTTCGACCAGCCGGCGGCTATCGCGCGGATGAAGACCGATGGACGGCTCGTCGAGGACGTAAAGCGTATTGACCAGCGATGAACCGATCGCAGTCGTTAAATCGACGCGCTCCAATTCACCGCCGGAGAGAGTGCGCGACTGGCGGTCCAAAGTGAGATATTCCAGACCGACACCGACGAGATAGCCCAAGCGGCGGCGAATTTCATCAAGGATGAGGCTCGCTACTTGATCCAGGGCGCCGGCCGGCTTGAGCTCTTGAAAAAACTGCTGCGCGTCACCGACGCTCATGGCGCTTACTTGCGCAATGTCTTTGCCCTCAATTTTATAATTCAGCGCGTCGGCTTTGAGGCGGCTGCCTTGGCACTCGGGGCACATCAAATACGCACGATAGCGCGCCAGCAGCACGCGCACGTGCATGCGATAGCTTTTCCGTTCGAGGCGGCGGAACCAGCCGCGGATGCCCTTGTATTCACCGTCGCCGTCAATGACGAGATTTTTTTGCCCGTCGGTCAACTCGCCCCAGGGTTTTTTTGTCGGCACTTTTTTGCGCTCGCAGAAATCGAGCAAGCGGCGTATGCGGCGGGTGCGGTTGAGCCAGGGCTTTATAGCGCCGTCGCTCAGCGACTTGCCCGGGTCGGGGATCACGAGATCGAGGTCGATATCGATCACGCGGCCGAAGCCGCGACAGGTTTCGCAGGCACCGAGCGGACTGTTAAAGGAAAATAGATTGGCCACGGGATCGCGGTAGGAGATATCGCAGTGCGCGCAATGCAGGTGATTGCTGAACGGCTCGCAGCGCCACTCCTCTTGCGGCAAAAACAAATTCAAGCGGCCCTTGCCGTAGTGAAACGCTTGTTCGAGGGAATCCAAGATGCGTTTTTTGTTGGTTCCTCGCAGCGCGAAGCGGTCGACGACGACTTGTAAAGGTCCGTCACCGGACGGGCGCGCGGCGAGCTCATCGAGCTCGCGAATCGATTGTTCGACCAGCAAGCGATGAAAACCGGCTTGACCGAGGCCGCTGCGCACTTCGTCCCAATTTACCGACGATGGCGGCAGTGGAAACGTCAAGATCACAGGCGAGCCTTCCGCCGTTGCGCTCAGTTTGGCGTAAACCGACTGGGCGGAGTCGCGTTCGACCGGGCGAGCGCAGCCGCGGCAGAACAACACCGCGATCTTGGAAAAGAGCAGCTTGAAGTGATCGTGCAGCTCCGTCATCGTGCCGACGGTGGAACGTGACGTCCGTACGGGTCGGCTCTGATCGATGGCGATGGTGGGTGGGATGCCCTCGATGCTTTCGACATCCGGCTTGTCCATGCGGTCGAGAAACTGGCGCGCGTAGGCGGAAAAACTTTCGACATAGCGGCGCTGCCCTTCGGCGTAAAGAATGTCGAAAGCCAGCGTCGACTTGCCCGAGCCGCTAACGCCGGTCAGTACTGTCAGGGCATTGAGCGGAATCTTGATGTCGAGATTTTTTAAATTGTTTTGCTTGGCACCGCGGATGTGGATGAATTTACCGTCCATGGCTGTTTTCAGAATTAAGGTTCGTCCTTGCGTTTTGCGGAACGCGGGGAAACAATTTCACTGCAAGCGATATTTTTCCACGAGAATGCGGCGAAAACGGGAGCCGTAGATCAGATCGAAAGTCTCCTCTTTATCGGGAAAGAGTTGCAACGCCGTGTGTTTGGCGTGGTTGACGACATCCTGCGCCTCCTCCAGGGTGAGATCGACGCGCCAAAGCAGTTCCGCCGCGACGTCCATCGCCCGGCCGAGCCGGCGTAGCCTGCGCTCTTCGGCGTACAACGCCGCTTTTTCCGCAGTTGTCTGAATATCGGTTTTCATGTCGCCCCTATTGAGAGGATTTTCCTCCCGCGCCAACCTTTAACATCTATCACAGGGCGCATTCGATGCAAGATTACTCAGTCTTTCAAGGCGCATTGCGCTTTGCTAATTTGATCGGGTGCGCATCAGCGAAATTTTTTACTCGATCCAGGGCGAGGGGCGGTTGATCGGTGTTCCGTCGGCATTTGTCAGGACCTCCGGTTGCAACCTCCGCTGCGTATGGTGCGATACGCCTTACACTTCATGGCAACCGGAAGGCAAGTCTTACGGCGTCGCTGCGATTCTCAGCGAAATTGAAAAATATCCAGCTCGCCATGTCGTCGTCACCGGCGGCGAACCGTTGCTGGCGCGAGAGATCGAGGAGCTCACCGCCGAGCTGAAACGCCGCGGGCATCACATCACCATTGAGACCGCCGCGACGATTTTCAAACCGCTGACCGGCGACTTGATATCGATGAGTCCGAAACTGGCGAATTCCACGCCATGGAAAAGAGCAGATGGCAAATTCGCCAAGCAACACGAGACGCGCCGCCTGAATTTCCCAGTGATTCAGCGCTATCTCGACAATTACGACTACCAATTAAAATTCGTCGTCGAGCAAAGGCTAGACTTTGACGAGATTGGCCGGGTGCTCGACCAGCTTGCCGGCGTCGATCGATCCCGTGTTTTTATCATGGCGCAGGGGACGACGAAAAAGCAGCTGAGCGCGAAGGCGCGCTGGATTGTCGAATTGTGCAAGCACTACGGTTACGGATTTACACCGCGACTGCATATCGAATTGTTCGGCAATCGCCGCGGCACGTGATCCGCGCGAGGCGCGGAATGTCAGATTCCAGATTTCAGATTCAAATGTCTCCATTCACGGTTTGAAGCACCGAAAGCCGCTGATTTCTGTTCTCGCGCGATTTCGCTGGATAACGCTACGCTCGAACCAACCGACGAACTCACTGAGTGATAGGGGGGATCGCAGACGGGGCACTTGATGAGCCAACTGGGGCGGCCTTGTGGTCAGCAACAGTATCCGGCGCGATCCAATTTCGTCAGCAAGGTTGGCGCCAGCATCTTCAACAGCGTCACCGGCAGGGAGCTGGTAAAATGATAGTTTTCCGCCTCCCGGCCTTGGACGTAAGCGGTGATGACGCCGAAATAACGCTCACCGATGTAAAAAACGAATGTCGCCGTTCTGTTGGTCGCGCGCGACGTGAGCACGGCGCCGGAGCGGCTGAAAGTCTCGAAACGATTGTCGCCCGAGCCGGTCTTGCCCCCGACGGTGATGACTTTCCCATCGGATGTTTTAAAAACTCCGTTCAGGCGGCGCGCGGTGCCTTGCTCGACGACGGTCGCCATGGCTCTGCGCACGGTTGCCGCGACTTCGGGAGCGAGCACCCGCTCGGATTTTTCCGGGGCGCGTTCGAGCCGCGTTTCGTACGGTGTTCCGCTCGCAAAGTCTACGGTCCTGAGGCTCACCGAGGAACGGCGCATACCGTCGTTAACAAGAATGCCGACGAGATCAGCAAGGGCTACCGGGCGGTCCGATGAGCTGCCGATGGCCGAGGCATAACTCGGCACCATCGTCTTGAAAGGAAACCCGAGCTTTTGCCAATAGGGGGTCATGCGGATGAAAGCGTCGCGCTCCATCCGGATGCGTAAACGAAGATCTTGAGCACGGCGGTTGCGGCTGCTGAGCAGCCATGCCGAGCCGATCTGGCGCGCTTCGACGCTCGACGCATAGAGTTTTTCCCAGGAAAGACCGGGAGCCTTTCGAAACTCTCCGGCGCACCACAGATCGAGCGGGTGCAAAGCGAGAAGATAAGCGTAGTCGGTCAAGGTCAAGCGCGGATTCTTATAGGCGCGATACAATTTATCCAAATCCACATCTTTGGTCGGAACTTGGTTTTTTTCGAACCACGCCTTGAGGTCGCTCTCGCTCGCGCCGATGCGCCAGTTAAAAAACAAAATGGTCAAACGGCGCTCGATGTTTCCCTTTGTTCTGAGAAGGCGGGCGGCGATTTCTTCCGGCGACTGCTTGGCATAGATCTGATAAGCGCGGCGCAGCACCTGGCGCGATTCTTCCTCGGCGATTTCCTGGAGCATTTTCTGGCGCTCCGGGTTCGCGGGATTCTCCAGCACGTCGGCTGAATCGTAAGTCAACCGAGCGCGGTGATAGCTCACCAGATCGCGCATCAGCCGGATGAACACTAAATTAACCGAATTGCGAAAAGCATCGCGCAGCGGCAAGATCCGTTCATTGTCTTCCTTCTCAAAGTTCTCGAAACGAAGAACCCCGCCGCCGGTAAAGAAATCTTCATAGGGACTGGCCGAGTAACGTCGTTCCATGGCGAGATCGAGGAAGGGCTGTAGGGTGAGATTTTTCTCGCTCCGCAACGTTTCGCTCGCCCACTTGGTCAACGGATCATGGGCGTCCTGTGCCGTTTGAACGAGCTGTTTCTCATTCAATCCCGCCAACTCTCCATAGAGGCCCGCCATCACCTCCAGATAATGCGTTATCGTGCGCAACTTGGCGGTGCTGCCCAACTCCAACTTAACGCTTTTATTGAAATCGAAGGGCGACGCAAAGTTATCGGCCTGAACCCGGATGAAATTACCGGCCGGGGTCGCTTCAACCAACAGCAACGAGTAAATCACTTTGGCGGGGTCGGCATTTTCCAAAAGCCGCTCACCTTTGAGCCCGTGAGCGCGGACGAAATCCGGGTCGGCGAGCCGGCCGAGAAACTCGGTCACTTTCTTTTGCAGCGGGACGTCGAAAGTGCTGTCGACTTGCAAGTGAAGCCGGTTGAGATCGTAGAGATTCGTGACGCCGAGCGCCTCCATCATGCTGTTGCGAATGGCGTTGCCAGCCTTGTTCTTACTCGACGAGGGTTGTGGCGGCAATGGTGCGGCCGGAAGAAAGCGGATCGGAATGTCCTCGAGTTCGGCTGCGAGCTCTCCGTCGATGATGCCGGCGCGCGCCATCAGGCGCGTGAACTGGCCGACTTTTTCTTCCAACGACGCTCGTTCCTCGATCAGAAACACCGACGGCGCGCGCACCGAAATGAGCAGGGTCAAAACATGCTTGAAGGCCCGCACTTTCGCCGGCGTCCGACCAGGAGAATTCAACGTCGCCACGACGTCATCGAGGCGCATGCCGAACCAGGCGTGCAGGGCTTCGCCGAGACCGTGGATCTCACCGTAGCCCGGCGCCGCGGCCAACGGCACGGTGTTGAGATAATCGACAATGATCCGCTCGCGCCAGGCGCGGGTATTGGCGCCTTCGCGATAGGCTTTCAGGCTTGCGCCGATGATCTGGCGAAGCTTCTCCATCGGTGTGTCCGTGCGGCCGTTGGGTGAATGGCGAAATTTTTCCAGCTGTACCGCGAGCGTGCTGCCGCCCTGCACGGACACCTGCAGATGCAGCTTGGCGCCGATATACATCACCGCTGCTTTGAGAGTTCGATCCCATTCAATAACCGGATTTTGCCAGGATGTAGCGGGACGAACGAGGTCCCGGTTCTCGAGAAAAAGCAGCGTTTTGACCAGAAGCGGCGGAATTTTATCGAGTTTGTCAAACAGAAACTCCGATTGGCCGTAGCGAAACAGCGACGCGCCATCAAGGCCGCGGATTTCGAGGCCGGCATCCGGGCGTTCCGGATAAGGCGGCGAGATACCGTGCTCGAAAAGCGACAGCATGGTCTCCGATTGGCGAACCTGGTGCGTAAGCCGATATCCTTGGGATGCCAAGCGGGATTGGAATAACGGCACCTTCGAATAACCGCGGCGTTCATCGATTGGTCCAGCGCGCGGAAACGCGATTTCCTTGCTTGGTCCATCCCCCAGCTCGAAATACAGGCGCTCGTTGGTGCTCGTGAAAAGCCATGACTGCAGGACCGACGTCTCAACTTCGATAAAGCCGCAGAATAGCAGGATAAAAAACAATCCAAGCCCCCAGAGGCAAACTTTGACACGGCGGCTGAAAACAAAAGCGCGGAGCCGAGATGCGAAAGTCGTTGTTCGCGGGAACTCAGACGGGACCGATTTTCCGTTCATGATGGTAATTGCTAAGATTACCATAAATAAGCAGTAAAACTAAGAAAAAGTTGCGCTCGGCGCGCTGCCTCTGGACCGGCAATTATTTCGTTGGCAAATAAACTCAGCGGGGAACTATAATCCACGTCCAACGACGCGACAGCGAATCGTCCTGAATTGACAGCTTTTTTCCGAAAAGAGGCAATTGGTTGGTGCGCGTTAATCGTGCTGGATCGGCATTAAGATGATGAACATGAAGAACTTCGCGCTTTGATTGAAGGACGGCGCAGCACTCGGCGCTACGACGAAAGCCGGCATGTTTCCGACGAAATCGTCAGAACCGTTCTCGACTGCGCGCGCTGGGCTCCTTCAGGCGGCAACGGACAGCCATGGGAGTTCATTGTCGTGCGTGAGCAAGCGGTCCGACATCATAATATCGCCGATTATTACATGAAACAGATGGAGCAAAAGCGCGAAATGGATCTCGCCGTGCACGGCACTGCGAAAATGACCGGCGACGGCTTTCGCCATGCGCCGGTCCATATCGTTGTGCTTGGCGATCCGCGAGTCAAAGAGGCTTACCCGATTCGCACCAAGCTCGAAAAAGCCGAGTCGCATTTCATCACCGGTTTGGCCAATGCGACCTT
>VBKX01000053.1 GCA_005879435.1 Deltaproteobacteria bacterium | reverse complement strand
TGAAACAACCCGAACGGTTTAAACGGCTCAAAACCTTCACGGCCCCAAACCGTTGGCGCTTAGGTTCGCAAAGGCGCAACCTATTCGATTCTCGGTCTTTTAGTCAAGGAGTAACCGCGGTGATGCTAGGAATGGAGCGACCCGCTGGCACTGGACAGGAAAAGAGATGACGTTAGAATGCCGAGCGATCGGAAACGACAAGAGAAGATATTTTCCGTGGCATTCAGACAGGTCGGCGTTTCGTGCCTCTCACGAGTGACTTTTATGTTTGCCCCGTGTAAATCCTTAGGCTATGAAAAAAACTCCAGCGTTGCTTTGTTCCGATGGCCCCGTCTGCAGTCACTGAAACAGCCGATCGCAATCAAACGAACTCGGTGGCCGAGTAAGATGAAATATCTAGAAGGGAACACCCATGTCGGGAATCTTTGTCAGCTACCGGCGGGACGATAGCCGAGACATCGCCGGGCGGCTGGTCGACCGGCTGCGCCAGGAATATACGGCCGAGCAGCTGTTTCTCGACATCGATGCCATTCCGGTCGGTACGAACTTCGAAACCGTGCTCGCTGACCGCCTCAGGATCTGCGATGTGCTGCTGGCGGTGATAGGGCCGCAGTGGGTGAATGCCAAAGATGCGAGCGGCAAGCGCCGGCTCGATGAACCGGCCGACTACGTGCGCCGGGAGATTGCATCGGCACTGAAGCGTAACGACGTCCGCGTAATTCCTCTGCTCGTCTCGAACGCCACCATGCCTCGCGCCAAGGACCTTCCGGATGACCTGAAGCCGCTCACTGCCCGGCAGAACTACGAGCTCCGTTACGAGCGGTTCAATGCCGACGCCAACGACCTGATCGCCCAACTCGCCGGGATTGTGCGGCCCGCGGGCAGGCAGCGATTCGGGAAATGGGCGATTCCGTTTGCGGCTTTGGCGGTAGTCGTCGCGGCCGGCGGCATTTATTACTTCATCGCGAATCACAGTCCAGCCCGCTATGATCCGTGCTGCGCGAGGAGGCAATCAAATTGTGCAAAGAGGCAAGCGAAGTGACGGCCCGATTGGCGTCGTCGTCGGATAGAGACGACTGGACCGCCGCGCATAGTCGCTTTTGGGTTCTTTACAACGGCCCGCTCTACACCATCGAGACCAAGGAGAAAGAGAAGTCGCCCGATCACACGAGTCCGCTCGAAGGCGCCATGGTCCGGTTCGGGAGGCTCTTGAAGGAGGCGGGCGACAAGCCGGATAAGTTACCGCCGACCACCTTGGACCAAGGCTCCCTCGCGGTCGCGCGCGCCTGCAAGGACACGGTCGAGCGAATGTAAAAACTCCCTTTCCCTAAACAGCCAGGCATCAGGACTAACCTAACTGGCTCTATCGATCGATGCCGGAAGCCGGAAATTGCACTAGCGTGACTGACAAAAAAGAAGTCTCGTCAGCGAGTTCGAACTTTGACAAGTCAACAGAGATAGTGGAGTTGTAGATATCTGACCTGATATAGCTGGGGCGGTCACGCGTCGGCACAGGTCGTGGACCCGGGCGAGGAACCGAAACCAACGCAAAGGAGATAAAATGCGCGAGATCCTGACGGGAATTTTCAGCTGGCCGTGGTTTTCTGAACCGCATGGGTACAACTTTAACGGGCACTTTATAAAGCACGCCGGTGGGAATCTTTGCGTCGATCCCGTGGAGCCCGGTGACGAGGATCTGGAAGAACTGGCGCGGCAAGGCGTCGCCCACATTCTCATCACCAATCGCAACCATTCGCGGGCGGCGAACAAGATTCGCACGCGTACCCGCGCGCGGACGGCGATCCATCCGGCGGACGCGCCGCACGCTCGGAAAGAAGGCGCCGAGTTGGATGACGAATTGAACCCGGGCGACAAGGTCGGTCCGTTCGTGGTGATCGACTCGCCGGGAAAATCCCTGGGAGAAGTTGTGCTGCACTGGCCGGAACGAAAAATCCTGCTCGTCGGCGACGCCGTGGTCGGCGATCCGCCTGGGAAGTGCAAGCTCTTACCGGATAAGGTCGTGGACGACCCGCCGCGCCTGCGTGACAGCGCGCGGGGACTGCTGGCCCTCGACTTCGATATTCTACTCGTTGGCGATGGCGTGCCGATTCTCCAGGGGGCTAAGGAGCGGCTGCGGGAATTGGTCAATACATTTTAGCATCCATCCGGTGCTAATCGTTCCCGCCGTTCAAAACGTTCTAATCGTTTAAGGGCTTCGGTCTTGAATATTGGACCAAGCGCTCGAGCTGTTTATATTCGGGTTAATAGAGGATTGCGTTGGAATCGAGCGTCTTAGCCAAGTGAACTGAAAGACCTTCGGTTCCAAGCTGAGGGATTCTGAATTTGTTGATCGGAATCGAGTCTTGTTCGCGTCATTCCAGCGGAAGCGGAGTGGAGTAGGTTTTGAACTTGAACGAGAACAAACCTGGATGCCGGCGCTCGCTGGCATGACGAACAATTACTTCGCCTGAAGGCGAGGGATTCCGGCCAACTCCAACAGAGACATTAGGCACGCCGTGATTGACGTGGGTTTAACCGGACGCCGCTACTTTTGTGGCTTGGCCGGTTTGGCTGCAGGTTTCCGGGGATCTTCGGCATCGGGCAAGCAGAAATAGGTCATCGAGCTGTTGTTGCTGGTAAACGTCACGCTATTACCCTCGAACTTCGCGTCTTTGAATTGACGCCACATGTCGAGCTTGTCCTTCAGGCTGGCCTGGCATTTCTCTTGAGTCCCAAACCCCGGCGCCGGGGCCCACGTATCGGACGTCGGTGATTGAGTTCTGGTCCACAGGGTCCAGGCAAGCAAGAGGCTTAAGCAACAGGCTTTCTTCATGAGCGGAGTTTCCCCTTTTTGCGTTAGACGCTCGGCGTGCTAAAGTCTTCGCGCCCGTGAATCTCAGTAACTTTCGTCATTGATTCGTTATCATTTTTGGCGCCTGTAGCTCAAGTCCTTTTTTGTCAGATCGGCTGTTGCGATGGCAAGTTTAGTCCCTTGACACATAGCTTCGATGGGGCGTACACGAAGGACAAAGACCACAGCGACAAGGAGGTAAGGCAATGGCGACAAATTTTGAAGTTATCGATGCCGACGGCCATATCACCGAAGAGGATTCGCAGCTCAAAAAATACATGGAAACGCGCTATCGCGATCGCGCCGCGACCCTGACACCGCGCGACAGCTGGGACCGATCGTTGAGCGGCAAATTGGGCACGCGGGCGCGCGACGCCAAGAGCTGGCTCGATGCCATGGACAAAGGCGGCGTATCGACCGCGGTGCTCTATCCGACCAATGGTCTGAGCGTCGGTTGGATCCGCGAGCCCGACGTCGCGGTGCAGTACTGCCGGGCGTGGAATGATTTCTGCTCGGAAGAGTTTCAAAAGGTCAGCCCGCGGCTCAAATGCGTCGCCTTGGTGCCGTTTCAGGATGTGACTGAGGCCGTCAAAGAGCTGCGCCGGGCAATTACGGAATTAAAGCTCGTCGGCTTGATGCTGCCGGCGGTGGGTCTGCGCTTGCCGCTGGGCCATGAGAGCTTCTGGCCGATCTACGAAGAAGCCGAAAAGCTCGGCTGCATGGTGGGCGCTCATGCCACGGTGCGCGGCCCGCACTATTTCGCCGCCGACATGTTCGATCAGTTCATCGAGGTGCACACGCTGTCGCATTCTTTCGCGCAAATGATGCAGGCCTGCAGCATGATGTTTCGCGGCGTGTTCGAGCAGTTTCCCAAGTTGCGCGTGGCTTTCATGGAAGCCGGCTGCAGCTGGGCGCCGTACTGGTTCGGGCGCATGAATGAAGAGTGGGAAAAACGCGGCGAAGTCGAAGCACCCATGTGCAAAAGGAAGCCGACCGATTACTTGAAAGATGGGCGGATCTTTTTCCACGCCGAAGACTATGAGCCGATGATCGGCGCGACGACCCAGGTGCTGACCCATAAGGTGATCTACTATGCTTCCGACTACCCGCACTGGGACACGGAGTTTCCGGAAAATATCGCGCATCTCGGGAGAAGGGAAGATCTAAACGACGAAGCCAAAAAGTGGCTGTTCGCCGAGACTGCGAAGAAGCTTTATAACCTGCAATGAGGGATCGATGGCAGCAAAACGTAAAATCTGTTTTACCGGTCCGATGCGCGTCAACGTCGCCGAGCAGATTCTGCGCGACGCGGGTTGCGAGCTCGTGCTGGGGAAACCTCAGGACGATTTTCGAAACTTTCGTTATGAGCGCAAGGATTTAGTCAATCTCGTCGGCGATTGCCCAATTATCTATCCATCCGGGCGCGACGTTATTAATGCGGAAATTCTAGACTCCTGTCCGGATCTCCAGGCCGTCGTGAAGTCGAGCATCGGCATCGAGACGGTCGACGTCGATGCCGCGACCGACTTGGGGATTCTTTGCTGCAACAGCCCGACGCCGGAGAATTACATGGGCGTGGCTGAGGCGACCATGGGTTTGATGGTCGCGCTCTTCAAACGCTTGAAGCTCAACGAAACCGTCATACGCAACGGCGGCTGGAAAGAACTGCATAACCGCGGCACACTGATGCTGGGAAAAACGGTCGGCATCATTGGCGTCGGCCGCATCGGCCAGAACGTCGCCAAACGGCTGGGCGCCTGGGGCATGAAAGTGCTCGGTTACGATCCTTATATCAAACCAGAAACCGTCGCCCCACTCGGCGTGAAGATGGCGTCGCTCGATGAATTGTTGCAGCAGTCCGATCTCGTCACGCTGCACGTCGTCTTGACGCGGGAGACGCGCGGCATGATCGGCATGCGCGAGCTCAAGCTGATGAAGCCGACGGCGTTTATCGTCAATACCTCACGCGGGCCGGCGATCAAGGAAGCTGATTTAGTGCAAGCCTTGAATGAAAAAATCATCGCTGGGGCGGCGCTGGATGTATTTGACGAAGAGCCGCTGCCGATGAGCAATTCAATTCGCCAAGTCGATCCGCTGCGCCTGATCCTGACGCCGCATAATATCGGCGCCAATCCCGGTTCATCGGAAGCCGGGCAGCGAATGGCTGCGCAAAGCATACTGGCGATCCTCAACGGTAAAATCCCTGATACCGTGGTCAATCCTCTAGCGATTCCGCGCTGGAAAGAGCGCTTCTCGATCTAGGGCTTACATACCTCATTATGCTTTTGATGGTCGCGGCGCGACACAAATTATTCAGCCTCGCATTCGTGGGCGTGTTCGTGATCGTGGTGATCGGCGGCTTGGCGAGCACAGTCTCGCTTGCCGCCAACGCAACGGTACGCGTGGGGTATCCGCAACCGAGCGGCGCGATGCTGCCGCTTTGGTTGGTCAGCGACGCCAGGCTCGATCTGAAATACGGTGTGCCGGTGCAAAATATTTTTATTTCCGGCGCCGCCCGGATGAATCAATCGATGGTTGCCGGCGATATCGATCTCGCCAGCATCGGCGGCGCGGTGGTCAATACCGTCTTGGCCGGCGGCGACTTAGTCGCCATCGCCGTGGGCGTGCCGACCTACGGTTTTTCTCTTTACGCGAAATCGGACGTCAAAGACATCGCCAGCCTGCACGGCAAACTGGTTGGGATCATGTCGCGCTGCTGCAGCGTTACAACATGCAACCGGGAAAGGATGTGAAATTTATTTATCTCGGTGGTGTGCGCGAAGTGCTGGCGGCCATCGATCGCGGCATCGTTTCCGCCGGTGTGTTGTCGTCACCGACCACTTTGGCGGCGCGCCGCTTGGGCCAGAAGGAGCTAGTCAATATCGCGTCGCTGAACTTGCCCTACATTCACAGCGGTGTGGCGACCCGGCGCATCTTTACGCGGCAACAACCGGAAGCAGTGAAGGCGTATCTGCGGGCTTATATCGCGGCGATCAAGATCGCCAATGAGGACGCCGAAACCAGCAAGCGCGCACTGTCACGCTACCTCGTGACCAGCGACAGCGCGATTCTCGACGAAGCTTATCAAACCTTCCGTGGGATTTTCCCGCGCGTGCCTTACGTGACCGATGACTACATCAAGTCGGTCATTGCGGTCTCGGACAATCCCAAGGCGGCTGGGGCAAACCCTAAGGATTTTTTTGACAACCGATTTTTGAAAGAGATCGAAGACAGCGGCTTCGTTCAGGAGCTCTATGGCCGGCGATAGTCTGGCCAGACGCTCGGCGAGAGCGGCGTCGTGGTTTTTTGTTGTCGGTTGGCTGGCCATTGCAACGCTGTTGCCTCAGAAAATACTCGCAGCCGCTGCACCAGCTACGATCCGCATCGGCTATCCGCAGCCGAGCGGCGCCATGTTGCCGCTGTGGGTGATTACCGAAGCGAGGCTCGATCAGAAATATGGTTTCAACCTCCAGAATATTTATATTTCCGGGGGCGCCCGGCTGACTCAGACGGTGGTATCTGCCGATATCGATATGGCCGCGACTGGCGGTGCGGTAATCAACGCGGTGTTGAGTGGCGCCGAGCTTGTGTACATCGCGTCCGGCGTACCCACTTATGGTTTTTCTTTGTATGCCCGTGCCGATGTGAAGGATGTGCCGTCACTCAAAGGCAAAGTGGTCGGTCTGATGACCAAGGGCGCTTCCACCGATCACGGCATGACGGCGCTGTTACGCCAATACAATCTTCGTTCCGGTCAGGATGTTAAAATTTTGTATCTCGGCGGCGTGCGCGAGGGGTTGGCGGCTCTGGACCGCGGTATCGTCGCCGCGACGACGATTTCGGCGCCCACCACACTCATGGCACGGCGGCTGGGCTACAAGGAGCTGGTAAACTTTGCCACGCTCAAAATTCCTTACGTGCAGCTGGGCATGGTGTCCCGCCGGTCGTTACTGCGCCAACAGCCGGAGCGGATCAAAGCTTTTCTCCGAGCCTATGTCGCAGCGATCAAAGTGGTCAACGAGGACGCGGATGTGAGCAAGCGCGCGCTGGCGAAGTATCTGGCGACCACCGATGGACCGATCATCGAGGAAGCCTACCAGGCCTATCGAGGCATCTATCCCAAAGTGCCCTACATGACGGAGGAGCAGATCGTTTCGATCCTAGCGGTCGCTGATCATCCCAAGGCGGCTGCGGCGGATCCCAAAGAGTTCTTCGACAATAGATTTATGAAGGAGATAGAAGATAGTGGTTTTATTCAGGAACTCTATGGCAAGCATTAAATCATTGTGGACCTCGATGGGCTCGCGACGGGCATTACTCTCTGTCATATTGTTCCTGGCAACGGCGTTACCCCGAGCGATTTTCGCTGCCGCAGCGCCGATAACGGTGCGGGTCGGTTATCCGCAACCGAGCGGCGCGCAGCTGCCGCTGTGGCTGATGTCGGAAGCGAAGCTGGACAAGAAATACGGCTTCGATCTGCAAAATATTTATATCTCCGGCGGCGCCCGGCTGACCCAGACGTTGGTCGCCGGCGACATCGATATGGCGACCACGGGCGGAGCGGTCATCAATGCGGTGCTGAGCG
>VBKX01000391.1:1919-7434 GCA_005879435.1 Deltaproteobacteria bacterium | reverse complement strand
GCAAGCCGCGATAACTCGCGCCCGGATTGAGCGCGATGTATTCGAAGTCGTAGCGTTTGATCATGTCGACGATGATGTCGGACTGCCATCGCTTATCGGATTTCTTGATGGTTTCTACTTTTGCGGCAGGCTTTGCCATGAAAAATGTCCTCCTTAAGATTTTAACCACAAAGAACACAAGGATCACAAAATTTGGGCCGGTTTAACCTGGCCACTAAATTTTTTTCCTTTGCGTTCTTTGCGGCTATAAAATTTTTTGTGTCTTTTGTGCTCTCTGTGGTTATATTTTCTTTCTTACGCGTTCTCGCCGCGACGCCAGACGATGGCGTCGACCAGCGCCGGCTTGCCCGCTTTGACTTGCGCGATGGCGCGCTTTACCGCGGGGCCGACTTCGGCGGGATCTTCGATCGGGCCTTCGGCATACCAGCCGATGCCTTTGGCGATATGCGCGAAATCCGGCGGCGGTCCTTCGAGGTCCATTCCGATATACGCCCGCGCCGGATCGGTGCCGCGCTGGTGCGCCATGTGAATCTGGTGCGCCCAGTCGTTGTAATAAGCTCGGTTGTTGTACATGACAATCAGCATTGGAATTTGATACTTGATCGGCATCCAGAGCGCGCCCAAGTCGAACATCAAATCGCCGTCGGGCTGCAAGTCGATCACGAGCTTGCCCGTGCCCTTGTGCGCAAGAGCGACACCGATGGAAATGCCGATCTGCGTGCCGGTGCCGAGCTCGCGGCCAACGTGGCGGTAGGGTTTGTCGAAGTCCCAGACCTTGTGCACCCATTCTTTGAGCGTGTTGGCGGTGAGCACCCAGTCGTCATCCTTGATGACTTGCCATACCTCGTGCGCCAGACGCGACTCAGTCATCGGCCGCTCGTTCCATTCCTCCTTGACTTGGTCTTGCCACTTTTGCCACTGGCGCGCGTGTTTTTCGCCGATGGCTTTTTTACGTTCGTCAATTTTCGCGGTCAACGATTTATTACCATCGATGCGCTTGCGGCAGGCGGCGGTCAACGCCGGGAGCGACAGCGCGCTGTCGCCGAGCACGCGGAGATCCCAGTTGTGATGTTTGTTGTAGTCGGTGGCCCACTTGCTGATCTCGATATCGGCGAAGCCTACGTCGATCCACTTGCAGTCGGGCGCGGTGACGACGCTGACTTCGCGCGTTTGTGTGTTAAGCTTGTGCGAGCCGCGCGTCCAGTCGACGACATCCAGTGCCGCCACCACGTCGACGCCTTTGAAAGCGTCGCCGTGAAAGCTCAGGCTCAACGGATGGCGATTGGGAAAGCCGAGGCGCTTGTTGATGTCATACACCGAAGCGCCGACGGTCTCGGCCAATTCAACCGTCGAGTTAAAGCCGATGGGCATGCGCGCGGCATATTCCGTCAGCAACAACGGACTCTCCGCTGCCATGAGCATATCGGCGGCTTCTTCGACGACCGCCGGTTCCGGCGCAACGCGCGATGGAACTTTTACTTTAAACTTCGGCAGCGCCATCTCCTCTTTCATCGGGCTTTCCTGCATCGCCGAGTCGTAAACCATATACACGGGACCTTGCGGCTCGCTCATCATGATCGAGTAGGCGCGCGCAAACGAATCCGGCACGCCGTGGATGCTGCCCGGCTGATAATCCCATTTCGTAAAACCGCGCACCACGTCGCCTTGAGCAAAGGCGGTGTGAATCCAGTCGATGAACGGGCGGCGCAACTTCTCGTCCATCGGCCCGGTGGCGCCGACGATAAAGACCGGCGAGCGATCGATGTAGGCATAGTAAATCCCCATCGGCGCGTGCAGCAGTCCGACGACATTGTGAACAATCGCCATCATCGGCTTGCCGGTTGCTTTGGCGTAACCGTGGGCGATTTGCACCGCGATTTTTTCATGATTGCAGAGCAGCATCGGCGGCTGGTTCTCGCCGTAATTGACCAGCGAGTCGTGCAAGCCGCGGTAACTTGCGCCGGGATTGAGCGCGATGTACGGAAACTCGTACTGCTTGATCAGATCGACGATGACGTCGGATTGCCAACGCTGCGGGGATTTTTTGATGCCGCTGTCGCCTTGCTTCGATGGCTCGCTCATGCCCGGTACCTCCTGAATCTAATGGGTCGAGAAGAGAAAATGATTCGCCGGTTCGATCGTCATCAACTGAACAAAAGGATTCCGATCCCGGTCGCTCGTTTATTGAATCGCGCCTACTGAGTTACCTTTTAAGCGTCGCTTCTGCAAGCCTTTGTTAGCGGGAAATCGAGCAGTCCGTCAAGGACCGAAGAAATCACGTTGAAAGCGCGGATTCCCTTCCCCGATCTTTGACCGGGTCAATGGTCGCGTTTGCTAGTACAGCTCGTCCAGCGTCAAAGACAGGAATTATTCGAAATATCTAATATCGTGGAAATTTTAATCACGGTAAACCTCCGTGTTCTTGGACCGTCTAAGGTTCACAGAGGGTACAATACAGGAGGTTTCACATGAAAATAGCGAAAAACATGTTTTTAGGGGCTTTGGTTCTGGGCGGTTTGGTCGCCGTAGCGGCGCCAGCGTTGGCCGACGTCCGGCATGATCGGCACGAGCTACGCAGTGACTTCGGCGAGCTCCACCGGGACCGGAGAGAGTTTTTCCGTGATTTGCACAACGGGGCTGGCAGGGCGGAGCTTGCCCGCGACCGGCGCGAGATTTGGCAAGACCGCCGGGAAATTTCGAGGGACCGTAGAGATCTGCGCAACGACCGTTGGGATCATCGCGGTTGGTGGGGCTGGCGGTAAAATAAGAACACGTTCAAAGTTCAAGGTTCCGCGTTCAACGCATTCGTTTCCAACCTTGAACTTTGAACGTTGAACCTTGAACAAGTTACAGTCCGAGATACGCCTCTCGCACCCGGTCGTCATTCAGCAATTCACCGCCCGAACCTGACATCACGATCCTGCCGTTCTCGAGCACATAAGCGTGCTGGGAAATTTTCAGCGATACGCCGACGTTTTGTTCGACCAGCAAGACCGTCAGGCCTTGCCGGTTAAGCTTGCGAATCGCCTGAAGCAGCTGCTGGACGATTGCCGGCGCGAGGCCGAGAGAGGGCTCGTCGAACATGATCAGCTCGGGACGGCCCATCAGACAACGGCCGATGGCGAGCATCTGCTGCTCGCCGCCGGAGAGCGTGCCCGCAAGTTGTTTTCTGCGCTCGCCGAGAAGCGGAAAGAGCTCAAATACTTCATCCATCATCTGTTTCATTTTGGCGCGGGCGCGCGGCAGCATCGCGCCCATCGCCAGATTCTCCATCGTGGTCAAAGTCGGGAACAGTTGACGGCCCTCGGCAACCTGGCCTATGCCGAGATTGCAGATCACGTGTGACTCCAGACCAGTGATATCGCGCCCGGCGAAGACTATTTTTCCTGCGCCGGGCCGCTCGATGCCGGCGATCGCGCGGATCAGCGACGACTTTCCCGCGCCGTTGGCGCCGACGATGGCGACAATTCCGCCTTGGGGAATTTGCAGCGAGACGCTCGCAAGGACTTGCGCGTCGCCGTAAAACAACTCTAGATCTGTCACTTCGAGCAGAGCCGTCATATCTCCGTCTCCTCGCCGAGATAGCATTCGAGCACCGCTGGCTCCTTGACGACCTGCCCGGGCGTCCCTTGAGCGATGACTTCACCGTGATGAAGCACGATGATTTTTTCCGCGAGAGCCATCACCGCCCGCATGACATGCTCGATCAAAAGAATGGTGATGCTTTCGCGCTGATTGATCTCGCGAAACGTAGCCACCAAGTCGTCGCATTCCTTCGGGCGCAATCCGGCCATGACTTCGTCGAGGAGCAATAGTCTTGGGCGAGTGGCGAGGGCGCGCGCGACCTCGAGTTTCTTTCGATCCGTCGGAGTCAGTGAGGAAGCGGGTACGTCGTGCTTGTGGCCGAGTCCCAGTGTTTCGAGAATCGTCGCTGCAATGCGGCGCGCTTCGTTTACCCTCGTACAGCGCTTAAGCGCGCCGACCACCACGTTGTCGAGCACTGAAAGACCGGCGAAGGGTTTGACGATCTGGAAAGTACGGCCGATGCCGAGGGTGCAAACCTCGTCCGGTCGGAGTCCACGAATGGGTCTGTCTTCGAACAAGATCGCGCCTGAGTCGGCTGCGAGCGCGCCGGCGACCATGTTGAAGATCGTTGTCTTGCCGGCGCCGTTGGGACCGATGAGCGCGACGATCGCGCCCGGATCGATTTCAAAAGACACATCGGTCACTGCCCTGAGGCCGCGAAAGGATTTGCTGACGTTTTGCACATTCAATAACGCGCTCATTTGGTCACCTTGAGCTTACGCGCCAGCGCGGGCCAAACGCCATGGGGTAAGAGAACGATTACGACGAAAAGAACGATGCCGTAGATCAATTGCTTTATCCCTGGAGTCTCCCAACCCAGCGCCGCCACGACCTCTGTAGTGCTCTCGGCGACGAGGGTCAGCAGTGCGGCACCGAGAATAGGGCCGAAAAGCGTGCCGATGCCGCCGATGATCGGACCGAGCATGATTTCGATGGAACGGCTCATGTTGAAAATTTGCTCCGGAAAAAGATTGCCGTAGTAAAACGCCGAGAAAACCCCCGCTATCGCGGTCATGGCCGAGCTGATGGTTATCGCGAGTATTTTCCAGTGAAATGTATTGATGCCGAGGGCCTGCGCCGCGTCTTCGTTTTCACGTATCGCCTGCCAATAGTAACCGGCGCGGCTGCGCAGCAGCCATCCGCTCAGCGCAAAGGCCGCCGCGGCGAGTCCAAGAATGACGTAGTAGAACATCGCCGGCGTGCCGCGCAGATTGAGAAGGTCGATTTGATCGCGCTCTGCGACCTTGAGAAACATGCCGCCGGAGCCGCCGACCCAGGCGAAGTGATCGAAGCCGACGCGGGTGAATTCGGCAAAGGCAATCGTCAGCAACGTAAAGTACACGCCGGAGACACCGTAACGAAAGGCGAGCGCGCCGATCGCTGCGCCGGACAAGGCGCAAATCATGATCGCAAGCCACAACCCCGCCCAGGGACCGATGCCGAAATGAAAATAGAGCGCGCCCGCGGCGTATCCGCCCACGCCGAGATAGAGGGAATGGCCGAGCGATAGTTGCCCGGCGAAGCCCATCATGATGTTCCATGCCTGGCCCGCGTAGGCGAAGAACAAGAACAACGTCACGATCGATAATAGATAGTTATCGGCAACAGCGGGTAGGACGAGCAGGACGGCACCCAAGGCCGCGAGCAACCGGTTCGCGCGGCGGTTCACAACTTGTTGCCTAACAAGCCGCGGGGGCGAAATAGCAAGACGAGAATCAACAAAGAGAAGCTGAACATGCTCTTCGCCGAAGGCGTGAAGTAGAAACCGGCAAGCGCTTCGGAGACGCCGATGAGCACGCCGCCGGCGAGGGCGCCGGACATGGAGCCGAGCCCGCCGACGATCACGATCACGAAAGCGGGCAGCGTGTAAGCGGGGCCGAGGGCCGGCGTCAGGTCAACGAGCAAAGTCATCATGCAACCGGCGACGGCG